>NZ_JBQQCD010000011.1:0-200137 GCF_052245555.1 Streptomyces sp. KR80 | reverse complement strand
GGCCGCACCTCTCTCAGAGGTGCGGCCCCGCCGGTCCGCCGTGCCGCACGGCTGTCCTGACCTGCCGTACTGGCCTGCGGCCGCGCTTACTTGGCGATGAGCGAGCGCAGCACGTACTGCATAATGCCGCCGTTGCGGTAGTAGTCCGCCTCGCCGGGGGTGTCGATCCGGACGGTGGCGTCGAACTCCACGCCGCTGTCCGTGGTGACCTTGACGGTTCGCGGGATGGCTCCGTCGTTGAGCGCGGTCACGCCCGTGATGGAGAACGTCTCCTCGCCGGTCAGGCCGAGCGACGAAGCCGACTGCCCCTCCGGGAACTGCAGCGGCAGAACGCCCATGCCGATGAGGTTCGAGCGGTGGATCCGCTCGTACGACTCGGCGATGACGGCCTTGACGCCGAGGAGCGCCGTACCCTTGGCGGCCCAGTCGCGCGACGAGCCGGAGCCGTACTCCTTGCCCGCCAGGATGACCAGCGGGATGCCCTGCTCGATGTAGTTGCGCGAGGCGTCGTAGATGAAGGAGACCGGAGCACCCCCTTCACCTTCGGCGGCTCGCGTGAAGTCACGGGTGAAGCCGCCCTCCGTACCCGGCGCGATCTGGTTGCGCAGCCGGATATTGGCGAAGGTGCCGCGGATCATGACCTCGTGGTTGCCGCGGCGCGAGCCGTAGCTGTTGAAGTCGCGGCGCTCGACGCCGTGCTCGGTGAGGTACTGGCCGGCCGGGGTGTCGGCCTTGATGGCACCTGCCGGGGAGATGTGGTCGGTGGTGACCGAGTCGCCCAGCTTGGCCAGGACACGGGCGCCCGCGATGTCCTCGACCGGACTGGTCTCCATCGTCATGCCCTCGAAGTACGGGGGCTTGCGGACGTAGGTGGACTCCGGGTCCCACTCGAAGGTGTTGCCGGTGGGGACCGGAAGGGCCTGCCACTGCGCGTCGCCCGCGAAGACGTCGGCGTAGCTGGCGCCGAACATCTCCTGGCCGATGGCGGACGCGACGACCTGCTCGACCTCCTGCTCGGAAGGCCAGACGTCCTTGAGGAAGACCGGGTGGCCGTCCTTGTCGGTGCCGAGCGCCTCGGTAGTGATGTCGATCTTCATCGAGCCGGCGAGAGCGTAGGCGACGACCAGCGGCGGGGACGCCAGGTAGTTCATCTTGACGTCGGGGTTGATCCGTCCCTCGAAGTTGCGGTTGCCGGAGAGCACGGAGACGACGGCGAGGTCGTTGTCATTGACCGCCTTGGAGACCTCGTCCGGCAGCGGGCCGGAGTTGCCGATGCAGGTGGTGCAGCCGTAGCCGACGAGGTTGAAGCCCAGCTTGTCGAGGTACGGGGTGAGGCCGGCGCGGTCGTAGTAGTCCATGACGACCTTGGACCCGGGGGCCAAGGTGGTCTTGACCCACGGCTTGCGGCTCAGGCCCTTCTCCACGGCCTTCTTGGCCAGCAGCGCGGCGGCGACCATGACGTAGGGGTTGGAGGTGTTGGTGCAGGAGGTGATCGCGGCGACGGTGACGGCACCGTGATCGATCTCGTACTCCGTGCCCTCGGGGGCGGTGACCTTGACCTTCTTGGTCGGCGCGCCGTTGCTCACCGCGGGCGCGTCGGAGGCCGGGAAGGACTCCTTGCTCGCCTCGTCCGGGTCCTCGGCGTCGGCGACGTAGTTGCGGACGTCCTGGAGGAACTGGTTCTTGGCGTCGGCGAGGACGATACGGTCCTGCGGCCGCTTCGGACCCGCGATCGACGGGACGACCGTGGCGAGGTCGAGCTCGAGCTTCTCGGAGAAGTCGGGCTCGGCGGCCGGGTCGAGCCACAGGCCCTGCTCCTTGGCGTACGCCTCGACGAGCGCGAGCTGCTGCTCGGAGCGGCCGGTGAGCTTGAGGTAGTTGATGGTCTCGCCGTCGATCGGGAACATCGCCGCGGTGGAGCCGAACTCCGGGGACATGTTGCCGATGGTGGCGCGGTTGGCCAGCGGCACGGACGCGACGCCCTCGCCGTAGAACTCGACGAACTTGCCGACGACGCCGTGCTTGCGCAGCATCTCGGTGATGGTGAGGACCAGGTCGGTGGCGGTGGTGCCGGTGGGCAGCTGGCCGGTCAGCTTGAAGCCGACGACGCGCGGGATGAGCATCGAGACCGGCTGGCCGAGCATCGCGGCCTCGGCCTCGATGCCGCCGACGCCCCAGCCGAGCACGCCGAGGCCGTTGACCATGGTGGTGTGCGAGTCGGTGCCGACGAGGGTGTCGGGGTAGGCCTGGCCGCTGCGGACCATGACGGTGCGGGCCAGGTGCTCGATGTTGACCTGGTGGACGATGCCGGTGCCGGGCGGGACGACCTTGAACTCGTCGAAGGCGGTCTGGCCCCAGCGCAGGAACTGGTAGCGCTCCTTGTTGCGGCCGTACTCGAGCTCGACGTTCTGGGCGAAGGAGTCCGGGGTGCCGAACTTGTCGGCGATGACGGAGTGGTCGATGACCAGCTCGGCGGGGGCCAGCGGGTTGATCTTCGCCGGGTCGCCGCCGAGCTCCTTGACGGCCTCGCGCATGGTGGCGAGGTCGACGACGCACGGTACGCCGGTGAAGTCCTGCATGATCACGCGAGCCGGCGTGAACTGGATCTCCTCGCTGGGCTGGGCACTCGCGTCCCAACCGCCCAGCGCGCGGATGTGGTCGGCGGTGATGTTCGCGCCGTCCTCGGTGCGGAGCAGGTTCTCCAGCAGCACCTTCAGGCTGTATGGCAGACGGGCCGAGCCCTCGACCTTGTCCAGCCGGAAGATCTCGTACGACTCGTCGCCCACGCGCAGCGTGCTGCGGGCGTCGAAGCTGTTCGCCGACACGACAGTCTCCTTCATCAATGTGCGCGTACCTCACACGATCCTGCCGCCACGGCTCGTGGCCGATCCGCTAAGGTAGGGCTTAGTTAGGCAACCCTTACCCGACGGGCGGCAGCGGTGCGCTCTCGGCAGATATCTCGATGTCGAGATAACTCTAATACATCACCGCTGCCCGGTCATGCTCCGGGCCGCCACACCCCTGGCTCAGGGCCTAACCGGATCCAGCTCACGCAAGCCACTGCCGGGCGAACCACAGAGCCCGCCTTCGCCTGGATCTGGTCCGCTGCTGCGGGTGCGTCCAGCCTTCGCAAGCCAGATGAGGGCTGGATGGGGGCGAAGGCGAGAACGGTTCTCCGGTCCCCTCCGAGACCACGTCACGCCGGCTTCCTCGCCTCGAACAGCGTGCGGGTGCTGTGGGCCAAGGAAGTACTCGACGAGCTCGAAGACACTCTCCGGACCGACATGTTGGGCGAAGTAAGTGCCGCCGGGCCGCAGGACGCGTGCGATCTTGTCGACCGGTCTGGATGTCCAGTGCGGCACTCGCTGTCGCCATGTGCTCGCCCATCAACCGCTGATATCCCCACGAGGGCCGCGCCTCGGTGGCCCGGCCGCCTGGCCCACCCGCCGTCGGGTTCATGTGGTGGTGCCGAACGGGACCTTGGCTGACGGGCAGGACCGCCTCCGGGCGGACGGAATCCAGACGTCACGCGCCGCGGACCAGCGCGGCGTAGATCGTCAGTCCGGGGCCGAAGGCCATGGCAACGCCGTGCTTCCCGGGTTCCAGCGGTGTGGGCCGCTGCAGCGCCTCCATGACCATGAGCACGCCCGCGGACCCGCAGTTGCCGTAGTCGTTGAGCACGCGCCGGGCGACGGCGACATCGACGGGGGCGAGATCCAGACTGCTCTCGGCGGTGTCGATGATGGCCCGCCCTCCCGGGTGTATCGCCCACCACGTCACGTCGGAGACGTCGAGCCCGTGCCGCGCCAGCATCTCCCGCACCATGCCGGGCAGATGCTCGCCGAGAATGCCGGGGACCTGCCGGGACAGGGTCATCCGGAACCCCTCGTCGGTGACCGTCCACGACATGCAGTCCTCGTGCTCGGCATCGGTGCGGGTGGTGAAGTCCAGTACGTCCAGCCCCCAACCGTCACGGCGTCGCCGCTCCGGCTGGACGACCGTGCTCACGGCCGCGTCTGCGAACAGCGAGCTCACCACGACCTGCTGGTGGTCATAGGGCGGCGGCTGCAGGTGCAGGGACGAGAGTTCCACGTTGAGCATCAACGCGGGCCGCTGGTTGCCGCGCACGAAGTTCGTGCAGGCCTCCAGGGCGGGCAGCGCAGCGAAGCACCCCATGTGCCCCACCGAGAGGCGCTTCATGTCCGACGCCATGCCGAAGTCCCGGGCGACCCCGGTGTCTATGCCGGGCGTTGCGTACCCGGTCGAGGAGACAAGGCAGAAGAGCCCGACGTCGGACGCGTCGAGAGACGCCCGGCTGAGGGCGGAGGCGACGGCGTCCTTGCTCAGCGGCAGCGCCTCGTCGAGGTGACGGCGCATGCGCACACCTGTGGACCAGCTGCGCACCCCCTCCGCGATCGGGTCCACCGCCAGATGGCGGCGCTCGATGCCAGAGTGGGCGATGACCTTCTCGAGGAAGGCCTTCTTGGGATCGTCGTCCGGAATGAAGCCGGGGATCTCCGCCTGGGACTGCGATATCGGTGGGAGAGCCACCCCGAAGCCGGTAATGCGTGCGCCCGATATGTCGTCCATAACCCAAGTGTCAGTGAGTTCCCTCGTATGGGGCAATTTGATTCACCCGAATGGGTGCCCCTCAAGCGAGGGGCCCGTCACCGGCCCAGTGAGCTGGCCCGCCCCACCATGAGCCGGTCGGCGAGCCGAGTGGCTCTGACCTTTCCGGCACCTCGTGATGGCCTCGAGGACGCTGTTGACATACAGGGCAAGCTGCAGCCGATGAAGATCACAGACTGGTCAAACACAAAGGTAGCTCGGCCGCAAGATGATCGCCGCCCGGTACCGCCCTTCCCTCGACTGGGCCTGCCCTGCTTGCGCTGCCGGTCCTCGGCGGGTTCGTTCGTCGTAGAGCAGGACGCGAGGAAGGCGAGGGACAAGGGACATGTTCAGGAACACCAAGGCGTTCAGCGGCTTCTCGGTGAACGATCTACAGAAGGCCAAGCAGTTCTACGGCAAGACGCTCGACCTGAAGGTGAGCGAGGACAACGGCATGCTGATGCTGCACCTCGCCGGCGGCACGGAGATCTTCGTCTACCCGAAGGACGACCACACGCCGGCGACGTTCACCATCCTCAACTTCTCCGTGGACGACATCGACGGGGCCGTCGACGAGCTGGGCGAGCGAGGGGTGTCCTTCGAGAGGTACAAGGGCTTCGAGCAGGACGAGAAGGGCATCGCCCGCGGCCCTGAGGGCCCGAAGATCGCCTGGTTCAAGGACCCCGCAGGCAACGTCCTCTCGGTACTCCAGGAGAGCTGACGGCCTGGGTCAGGCGGCGGGGAACTCACCGGCCCGTACGGCGGCGACGAACGCGGTCCAAGCGTCGGCGGAGAAGGTCAGAGCGGTCCCGTGCGGATCCTTGCTGTCCCGGACGGGGACGACACCGGAGACGGCGAAGGTACGGGTGAACTCAACACAGGTCCCTCCTCCGCCGTCGCTGTAGCTGGACTTCTCCCACTTCGCGCCGCAGAGGTCTATCGGGCTCATTCGGCGTACTCCTCCATCACCCTACGAATCAGGTCCAACGACACCGCCGGGGACAGCGCGTCGGCACGCAGCCGATCGTAGGCCAAGGTCCAGTCGGCGACGATCGCCGAAGAGTCGATCACCTGGCTCACGCCGTGGGTGTTCAGGTACAGGATTCCCGGAGCGTCATCGAACGTCAGCACGTTATATGCGCCAGTGCGGGCCGGGGCTCCGGCCGTGAAGGGAAGAGCCTGGATCACTACATGCGGCGACCGCGCCTCCTCCAGCAGATGACACATCTGCTCGCGCATCACCTTGCGCCCGCCAACTGTGCGCCGCAGACAGCTCTCGTCCAGAACCACCCACAGCAGCGGCGGCTTCTCTCGTTCCATCACACCGCGCCGGTGAAGCCGCACCTCGACCTTCCGCTGGATCACCTCGTCGTCGTCCCGGAGATTCGCCGCACGGAAGACCGCGTGCGCGTACGCCTCCGTCTGCAGCAGGCCCGGGATCAGGCTGGTGCTGTAGTCGAGGATCGTCTCGGCCTTCTCCTCCAACTTGACGTAGGGCACGAACCACTCCGGATGGCCACGCCGGCTCGCGCGGCGGCGCAGCCGCGCGAAGAACGTGCCCGTGTCGAAGATCTCATCGCACCCCGCCGCGAACTCCGGGCTTCCGAGGCGCCCACCAGTCTCGACCATCGCGATGTACGACGGGCCGTAGTTGGTCTTCTCGGCCAGTTCCTTCTGGGTGAGCTCAGCGCGCGTACGCCACTCGCGGACCTCCGTACCGAAGAACGCGGCTCCGTTAGTCGGCTCGAACCCGTCCATCCCGCACCCCCAATGGCTCACGAGCCTCTTGTGATGCCCTCACCCCTGGTGAGGACAGCGGCCCAGCGCAATCCTCTAACCACTCACGGTAAGGACCCACTTGGCAGCGAGTGACCTGAATGCGGAGACTCATGGACACCGGACACCACACCCCCACGAGCGTCGAACCCACCCATGGCCCGGACGAGTTGCGGTTGCGGGCGCGCGTCGCAGAGGCCAATGCCGTGAGCAGGCAGGCGGCGCGCATGAGCCCGGTCAAGCCGCAGACGATCATCCGGGCGGCGGAGTGGACCTTGGGCCCCGAGACGGGCGAAGGCGCGCCACAAGCGATCTTCTCCGTGGCCTGTGTCACGTGCCATGAGGAATCACAGCCCGTGGACGATGAAAGGCTGCCGATGGAGATCTGGGCCCTCAAGCACACGGGGCTCAACCCCGCCCACCGGCAGTTCCGGCTCACGACGGAGAGCTTCTGGCGGGTCACACCCGCGCCCGGCAATCCGTACTACGACGAGCCCGGATGAGCCAGTCACCTGTGCGGGTGAAACCAGGGCTGAGCTGGAAGAAGCCGCTGCGGATTGCGATAGACCAGGGTAATCGTCATGCTGCAGTCACGATGGCCCGCTGGAGGGACCGATGAGCGCACAGCCGCATTCGAGCGCGGAGCCCCACTCGTACACAGCTGACGACCCCGAAACCGCTCTGAAGTTTGCGATCCAGCACATCCGGGGGGACCGGGTGGAGATCATCGAGGGGGTCATCCAACCCGTGTCGCCAAGCTGGGGCCACGAAAAGGCTGCTGCCAAGATTCGCAGGCAGATCGAACCCGTCGCGGAGAAGCTGGGCTATCTCACTGGCTCAGGCAATCTTGACTTGCCAGGCACAAGCAACTGGTACATCCCAGACCTGGCCGTCGTACCGGAGAACCTGACGGAAGATGCCGGTGCACTGCTGCCCGACCAGACCCTGCTCATCGTCGAGGTCACCTCGGACTCCAACGCGGAGACCGACCGGGTCGTGAAGCGGCGGCGCTACGCCGAGTACGGCGCTCCGCTGTATCTCCTCGTCGACCGGCAGGCGCGGGCCTGCACGCTCTACTCCATGCCCGGGGAGCTGGGTTACACCGAGGTCCACGGTCCGCATCCCTTCGGGACCTCGATCCGTCTCCCTGAGCCGTTCGGGCTGGACTTGGACACATCGGACTTCTGACGGCGTCTGCCAACAGGCGGCCATCTCATATCTGAGATACCGTCTACCTCATGGGAGACGACTACCTCGTACGCATCGGCAAGCTCATCCGTGATGCCCGTCAGCACCGGGGCTGGACGCAGACGCAGCTCGCCGAGGCGCTCGGTACCAGCCAGAGCGCTGTCAACCGTATCGAGCGCGGGAATCAGAACATCAGCCTTGAGATGATCGCCCGGATCGGGGAAGCGCTCGACAGTGAAATCGTCTCCCTCGGGTATGCGGGCCCCATGCATCTGCGCGTTGTCGGCGGGCGCCGTCTGTCCGGCAGCATCGACGTCAAGACGAGCAAGAACGCCTGCGTCGCGCTGCTCTGTGCCGCGCTGCTCAACTCGGGCCGTACGACGCTGAGGCGGGTGGCCCGGATCGAGGAGGTCTACCGGATCCTGGAGGTGCTGGGCAGCATCGGCGTCCGCACCCGGTGGATGAACGGTGGCGGGGATCTGGAGATCGTCCCTCCGGCCGAGCTGGATCTGACCGCGATGGACACCGCGGCCGCTCGCCGGACCCGTAGCGTCATCATGTTCCTGGGCCCGCTCCTGCACCGGATGGACCAGTTCCAGCTTCCCTACGCGGGCGGCTGCGATCTGGGCACGCGCACCGTGCAGCCCCATATGACGGCGCTTCGGCACTTCGGGCTGGAGGTCACGGCGACCGACGGCACCTATCACGCCCAGGTCGACCGCAGCGTCTCCCCCGGCCGCCCGATCGTGCTGACCGAGCGCGGCGACACGGTGACGGAGAACGCGCTGCTGGCCGCGGCCCTGCACGACGGAGTCACCGTGATCCGCAACGCCAGCTCCAACTACATGGTCCAGGACCTGTGCTTCTTCCTGGAGCAGCTGGGCGTGCGGGTCGAGGGCATCGGCACCACGACGCTGACCGTGCACGGTGTGGCGCGCATCGACCGGGATGTCGACTACGCGCCGTCGGAGGACCCGGTGGAGGCGATGAGCCTGCTCGCCGCGGCCGTGGTCACCGAGTCGGAGCTGACGATCCGCCGGGTACCGGTCGAGTTCATGGAGATCGAACTCGCGGTGCTGGAGGAGATGGGCCTGGACACCGAGCGCAGTGCCGAGTACCCGGCGGACAACGGGCGGACCCGGCTGGTCGACTTGACCGTACGGCCCTCCAAGCTGCGGGCACCCATCGACAAGATCCACCCGATGCCGTTCCCCGGTTTGAACATCGACAACGTGCCGTTCTTCGCGGCCATCGCCGCGACCGCCCAGGGCTCGACGCTGATCCACGACTGGGTCTACGACAACCGCGCGATCTATCTCACCGACCTCAACCGGCTGGGCGCGGACGTCAAACTCCTCGATCCGCACCGGCTGCTGGTCGAAGGCCCGACGCGCTGGCGGGCGGCGGAGATGATGTGCCCGCCCGCGCTCCGGCCCGCGGTGGTGGTGCTGCTGGCGATGATGGCGGCCGAGGGCACCTCCGTACTGCGCAACGTTTATGTGATCAACCGGGGTTACGAGGATCTGGCGGAGCGGATGAATACGGTGGGTGCACAGATTGAGATCTTCCGCGATATCTGACGGGTAACGGGGTCGCCCACGAGGCGTACGTCATGCGGGGACGCAGTGCGCATCGGTCCGGCTCCCCGTGGCCGTGAGGAGGGCCAGTGGTGCCGCGGCCGCCCAGGACTGCGGGGAGCAGGCGTGCGGGTACGGCACCGGCTCGCGGTGTTCCTCCGCGGAGTACCCCGCGATCACCTCGGGCAGCCGGTAGCCGTTGTGGCCCGCCATGCCGGTCAGCGCGCGGGCGACCGTAAGGGCCTGGTTGTGCAGCCCGTAGCGCGCCAGGCCGAGGGCGATCACGGCGTTGTCGTGCGGCCAGACGCCGCCCCGGTGGTACGAGAGCGGGTGGTAGGCGGGCTGCCCCGCCGCCAGGGTGCGGATGCCCCAGCCGGAGAAGAAGTCCGGCTCCAGGAGCCGTCGCCCGACCGTCTCGCCGCGCTGCTGATCGAAGATCCCCGACCACAGCAGATGCCCGGCGTCGGACGCGAGTGCGTCGACCCGCCGGCCGTCACCGTCCAGTGCCAGGGCGGGAAAATCGTGCTCGGGCATCCAGAAGTCCCGCTGGAAACGGACCCGGAGCTGCTCGGCGGCGATCGCCAGCCGGCCGGCGTACTCCGCGTCGTCCCAGACCGAACGGGCCAGCCTCGCGGTGGTGCGCAGCGCGTCGTACGCGTAGCCCTGTGCGGCGGCCGCGGCCACGACACCGCTGGGCCGCTCCCCGTCGGCGAAGCAGATCGCGCCGGGAGAGTCCTTCCAGCTCTGGTTGGCCAGACCGCCTTCATCGGGCCGGTAGAGCAGATAGCCGCTCTCGTCGAGGCCGCCGTAGCGGAACATCCAGTCCACCGCGGCGCGGGCGTGCTGCTCCAGCCGACGGGCGAGCTTGTCGTCCTCGGTCCGCTCAAGGCACGCGCCCAGGAGGACGAGGAAGAGTGGGGTGCTGTCGACCGAACCGTAGTAATTCCCGTACGGCACCTGCTGGAAGTGGGCCAGCTCGCCGCGGCGCACCTCGTGCACGATCTTGCCCGGCTGGGCGATACGGGACGCGTCCAGCTCCGTGGCCTGAGTCGCGGCCAGCGCGCGGAGCGTGGCGGTGGCCAGCGCGGGCCGGTACGGCAGGGCGAAGAGCGACGTGATCAGGGCGTGGCGGCCGAAGAACGCGAGGAACCAGGGCACTCCGGCGGCAGGCACCCGCAGCACCTCGTCGTCGGGGCCGGTGACGGGAACGAGCAGCCCGGCCAGATCCGACAGTCCCTGCTCGCAGGACCGGGTCAGCTCAGGCCACATCGTGTCGTCCTGCGGCAGTGGCTCGGCCGACAGCTCGTCCGCCACCTCGCCGCCGGGCGCGGTCGCCGGATCCGAGTTCGCCGGATCCGGGTCCGCCGGATCCGGGTCGCCGTGCGGGTGTGCGGTGACCTTCAGGGTCAGCTCCGCGGAGCCCCGGGGTTCCAGCTCCAGCAGCCAGACCAGCCGCCGCGCGCCGCTGCCGGTCTCCTCGACCGCCTCGGGCGGGGGGTCGGCGGTCACGACCGTACGGGAGTTCCACTCGCGACGCCGGTAGCCGAACTCCACACCGTCCGCGCGGACCGTCCGCGTCCGCACCGCGTGCGGCTTCTCGTACCAGCGGTGGTCCCAGCGCAGCTCGAACTGGTCGGCGAAGTCGACGTCCACGGTGAGGGCCAGCCGGGCCGTTTCGGGTTCGGCGCGGTTGCTGGTGACCCGGATGCGCTCGACGAGCGTCCCGTCCCGTACCGACTGTTCGCGGAAGACGGTGTGTCCGGGCGGCTCCGCGCGGCTGCCGAGCGGACTGAGCACACTGGCGGCCACCGGGCCCGCCGAGGCCGGGACCAGGACGGTCGGGGTCGCGCCGTCGACCGTCAGCTGCCAGCGGCTCAGATGGCGGGCGTCGCGCAGGAAGAGCCCGTCGGGCATCGGGCCGCGGGCTCCGGTGATGTCACCGGACGGCCCCACCGCGGCAAACGTGCCGCTGTGGAAGAGGAGCCGGTGCTCCGCAGTGGTCATGGGCGGGTGCCTCCCTCGGGGTCGGCGAGCAGATCGAGGGTGAGCGCGGCCGTCCAGCTGAAGTCGCGGGCGCCGCGCGGTTGGAAGGTGTACGGGTCGACGTATTCGGCGAAGTCGGTGGCGGCCGCCGCCGTGACCATGGCGGAGCGCAGCGCATCGGCCCGCTCGGCGTATCCGTGCTGCCGAAGCCCGTGCTCCAGCAGCCAGTTGACGTTGAACCAGGCAGGGCCGCGCCAGTAGCGGTGCTGGTCGAAGGTGGTGCCGCACAGGTCGTAACTGGGCACGAGCCGCACCCGGTTGCCCAGGCCGAAGTGCTCGCCCCGGACCGTGCGCTGCATCGCCGCGGCAACGGCGACGGGCAGGTCCGGCACGATCAGCGGCAGCAGCCCGGCGGCGCTGCGCTCGCGGATGAGGGCTCCGGTCAGCAGGTCGCGGCACAGGAACTGGCCGGCGTCCGGGTCCCACAGCCGCCGGACGAGGGCGCCGGTGAGCTGCCGCGCGCGGTCCAGGTGCACCGACGGGTCGGTGCCGAGGGCCAGGGCGATCTCCGCCAGGGCGTGTTCGGAGACGGTCAGCAGGGCGTTGACGCCCGGGTCCTCGACGGCGAAGCCCCAGGCGGTGCCGCGGTCCCGGTAGCCGTGGTCGCGGTAGTCGGCGGCGAGCCGCACATAGCGGCCGTAGTCGAGATCGGTCGGCCGGTCGGCGGCGGCTCCGTGGTCGAGATCCGCCCGCCGGTACGAACCGGTGGCCGCGGGGGTGATCCGGGACAGCGGGCCGTCCCAGCAGGGGCTGTTGTCCATCCCCGGTTCCCAGGGGTGAACCACCGCCACCAGTCCCTGACCGCCGAGGTCCCGCCGGCTGGTGAGATAGCGATGCCATGCCACCAGCCGGGGGTACGTGCGCGGCAGAAACGACCGGCGCCACGAGGCCGCGGGGTCGGCCCGGTGCACCAGCCAGACCGCCAGCGCGTGCACCGGCGGCTGCACGATCCCGGATGTGTGCCGGTCGGCGGGCGCCCCGGCCGCCCGGCCCGCGGTGGTGGAGCGCCAGAATTCCGGGCTCGGGAAGTAGGCGCCGTGCGGCACGGCGGGGTTGAAGACGATGTGCGGGATCCGGCCGTCGCTCCACTGGGCGGCGAGCAGCGTCTCCAGCTCGCGCTGGGCGCGGACGGCCGACAGATGGCGCAGTCCTATGGCGATGAAGGCCGAGTCCCAGCTCCACTGGTGTGGGTAGAGACGGTGCGAGGGCACGGTGGAGGCACCGGTCCAGTTGCGCAGCAGCACACGTCGTGCGCGGTGCGCTGTCCGGTCGGTGTTCCCGCTGTGCCCGGCGTCACCGGCATGACCGGAGTCCTGGTTCCAGCGGAGGGCGGGGAGCTGTGCCATGCGTTCCAACAGGCGCTCCGAGAGGATCGGCTTCGCGACTGACGTCAAGGACACCGTAGAGTTACGTCGTATTAACAAGCGAAACTAGCGCTGTGTTGTCTCATGAACAAGCAGAAGTACGGCTTGTTCACGGCGAGTTGGGCAACAGGCGAGAGTGAAGGGGGGCGCTGGGCGTGCCGCCGACATCAGCGAGCCAGGCGAGCGCCGGTCATCTGCTGCAGTTGATCCGCAGCGGCCGGGCGACGACGCGCGGCGAACTGCAGCGGGTGACCGGGCTGTCCCGCTCCACCGTGGGTCACCGGCTGGACCAGCTCTTCCGGGCCGGGTGGATCCGTGAGGGCACGAGCACAGGTCCCGGCTCTCCGGGGGGCGGTCGGCCGTCGGCCCGGCTGGAGTTCGACGATACGCACGCCGTAGTGCTCGCCGCGGTTCTGGACACCCGCCACGGCCGGGCCGCGGTGCTGGACCTGGCGGGCCGGGTGCTGGCCGAGCTCACCGGGCCGCTGCTCGTCGAGGACGGGCCGGAGAAGGTGCTCGATCGGCTCGGCCAGTGGTTCAAGCCGCTGTTGGAGGAGGCTGGAGCCGCGCCGCGGGCGGTGTGCGGGGTCGGCCTGTCCGTAACGGGGCCGGTGGACTGGCAGCTGGGACAGGTGATCCAGCCGCCGATCATGCCCGGCTGGGACCGCTATCCGATATCCGAGGGGATGCGGCGGGCGCTCGACGGCCAGCTGGGGACCATGGGCGGCGCCACCGGCCGGGGCGTGCCGGTCCTCGTCGACAACGACGCGAATCTGATGGCGTACGCCGAGCAGCGCGCAGGCCATCCCGACTGCGCTGCGTTTCTGCTCGTCAAGGCGTCCACCGGGATCGGCGCGGGGGTCGTGGTGGGCGGCGAGATCTACCGCGGCGTCGACGGCGGCGCGGGGGACATCGGCCATATCCGCCTCCACGACCGGACGGACGCGCTGTGCCGCTGCGGTTCGCGTGGCTGCCTCGCGGCGGTGGCCAGCGGCGGAGCACTGGCCAGGGAGCTGACCGCCGCCGGGGTGCCGGCCGCCTCCGGCTCCGACGTCCGTGACTTGCTGACCGCCGGGCATCCGGAGGCCGTCCGGCTGGCCCATGAGGCGGGCCGGCGGGTGGGCGAAGTGCTGGGGACCGTGGTCACGTTCCTCAACCCGGGTGTCCTGATGGTCACGGGGGATCTCGCGGGCACGCCGTTCCTCACCGGGGTGCGCGAGGTGCTCTATCAGCGGGCGATGCCCCGCACCACGGCGCATCTGCAGGTCATCACCTCGGCGCTCGGCGACCGGGCCGGGCTGCTCGGCGCCGCGGCCTTGGTGGTCGACGACCTTTACGCACCGGATCGCGCCGACGCGCGACTTGCCGCGCAGGGGCGGTGACTCCGGGGCCGGCAACTCGCCCACGGTGTGGGCAGGAGTGCCACTACGGCAGGACCGCGATGCCGTCGAGCTCCACCATCGCTTGTTCGTCCCAGAGGCGGGTCACGCCGATCACGGCCATCGCCGGGTAGTCGCGGCCCGCCAGGCGGCGCCAGATACGGCCGAGTTCGGAGGCGTGCGCACGGTAGGCCGCAACGTCTGTGGCGTAGACCGTGACCCGCGCCAGGTGTTCCGGGGCACCACCGGCCGCGCGCAGGGCGGTGAGGAGGTTGGTGAGCGCCGTCTCGAACTGGGCGGGCAGCGCGTCCCCCACGACCTTGCCGTCGCCGTCCAGGGCGGTCTGGCCCGCCAGGAAGACCAGCCGCCCGCCGGTCGCCGTCACGGCGTGGCTGAACCCCGTCGGCGGCGACAGCTCGGGCGGGTTGACCCGCTCCAGGCTCATCGATACAGCTCCTTCGCGATGATCGTGCGCTGGACCTCGCTGGCGCCCTCGTAGATCCGCGGTGCCCGCACTTCACGGTAGAGGTGCTCCAGCACGTGCCCGTGCCGGAGGGCGCGGGCGCCGTGGATCTGGACCGCCGCATCCACGACGTACTGCGCGGTTTCGGTGGCGAGCAGCTTCGCCATGGCGGAGCGCTTGGCGATGTCCGGAGCGCCGCCGTCGTACGCCGCCGCTGCCGCGTGGACGAGCAGCCGGGCGGCCTCGATACGGGTGGCCATCTCGGCCAGTTGGTGGGAGACGGACTGCAGGTCCTTCAGCGGGCCGCCGAAGGCGGTGCGGTGCGCCGCGTGCGCCAGTGTCGCGTCGAGCGCCGCCTGCGCCATGCCCACCGCGAACGCGCCCACGCTGGGCCGGAAGAGATTGAGCGTCCGCATGGCGACGGCGAACCCGCGGCCCGGCTCGCCGATCAGGTCGGCCGCGGAGACGGGGACGCCGTCGAAGCACAGGGTGCCGATGGGGTGCGGGCTGAGCATGGCGAGGTGCTCCCCCGACAGGCCGGTGCGGTCGGCGGGGACGAGAAAGGCCGTCACGCCGCTGGCACCCGGACCTTCACCCGTACGGGCGAACACGGTGTAGACGTCGGCCTCCGGCGCGTTGGAGATCCAGCACTTCTCACCGCTGAGCCGCCAGCGTCCCGCCCCGTCGGTTTCGGCGGACAGGGCGAGCGCCGCCGCGTCCGAACCCGCTCCCGGCTCGCTGAGCGCGAAGGCGGCCACCGCCCGGCCCGCTACGACCTCCGGTATCCACCGCCTGCGCTGCTCCGGGCGGCCGGACTGCACCACGGGGTACGCCCCGAGGCCCTGCAGGGCCAGCGCCGTCTCCGCCTCCGTGCACTCCATGGCCAGCGCCTCGCGCAGCAGGCACAGGTCCATCGCCGAGACCCGGTCGGCACCGGCTCCCGGGAAGACGCGCGCCAGGAGCCCGAGCTCGCCGAGGGCTGCCACGAGCGGCCGGTTGATCCGGCCGGGCTCGCCCTTCTCGGCGAGCGGGCGGAGTCGGGCGGCGGCCAGGTCGCGCAGCTGCGTGCACCACTCCCGCTGCTCCGGCTCGAGTGCGAATCCGGGCATCGCGGCTCCTCCCTCTCTGCCGGGCGGCGCCGGGCCGCCTCCGGGCGCTCGCGCGCGCCCCTCGACACGACCCTAGACTTATCGCGAAGCATTGACTGTCGTCACCATCACGTTACGCTCCTCTGCAACCGCACGGCCGGAAACCACCCCATTCCAGGACCGGTGCAAGGGGGCGCATCCGCCATGGAGCTCAAGCCGTCAGGCCACGTGGACACCTTCGCCCGCGACCATCTCCCGCCCCCGGACCAGTGGCCGGAGCTGCTCTTCGAGCTGCCCGCGCTGCGGTACCCGGACCGGCTCAACTGCGGCGCGGAGCTACTGGACTGCTCGATGGAGCGGTTCGGGCCGGACCGTCCGGCCTTCCGGGACGGCAGCGGACAGGTCTGGTCGTACGGCGAGTTGCGAGGCCGGGTCGACCGGATCGCGCACGTCCTCACCTCCGACCTCGGCGTGGTTCCCGGGAACCGCGTCCTGCTGCGCGGGCCCACCACCCCGTGGCTGGCCGCCTGCTGGCTCGCCGTGATGAAGGCCGGCGCCGTCGCCGTGACCGTCCTCGCCGCCCAACGTCCCCTGGAGCTGGCGGGCATCTGCGAGGCCGCCCTCGTCCGGCACGCCCTGTGCGACATCCGGACGGTCAACGACCTGGTCAAGGCGGACGTCCCAGGGCTGCGCATCGCCACATACGGCGGGGACGGACCCGATGACCTGACGGTCCGGTGCGCCGCGCACCCCGGTGAGTACCCCGCGGTGGCGACGTCGGCGGACGATGTGGCGCTGATCGCCTTCACCTCCGGGACCACCGGCCGCCCGAAAGGGTGCATGCACTTCCACCGTGATGTGCTCGCCATCGCCGACACCTTCTCCGAGCACGTCCTCGCACCGCGGCCGAACGACCTCTTCGCGGGCAGCCCTCCCCTGGGCTTCACTTTCGGACTCGGCGGTCTGGTCGTCTTCCCGCTGCGCGCCGGGGCGTCCGCGCTGCTGCTGGAGCAGGCCGGGCCGCGGCAGTTGCTCTCCGCCGTCGCGGAACACCGGGTGTCGGTACTCTTCACCGCGCCGACCGCCTACCGGGCGATGCTCGACCAGCTCGATGCGCACGACATCTCCTCCCTGCGCCGCTGCGTATCGGCCGGGGAGAACCTTCCGGCGGCCACGTGGAAGGCCTGGCACGAGCGCACCGGGCTGCGCCTGATCAACGGCATCGGGGCGACCGAACTGCTGCACATCTTCATCTCCGCCGCCGACGAGGCGATCCGGCCGGGCACGACCGGGGTGCCCGTACCGGGCTTCCACGCGCGCGTGCTCGGGGCTGACGGGTCGCCCGTACCGGACGGGCAGCCGGGGCTGCTCGCCGTGCGCGGGCCGACCGGGTGCCGCTATCTCGCGGACCAGCGGCAGCGCGAGTACGTGCGTGACGGCTGGAACCTGACCGGTGACACCTATGCCCGCGAGCCGGACGGATGGTTCCGCTACGTGGCCCGCGCGGACGACATGATCATCTCGGCCGGGTACAACATCGCGGGCCCGGAGGTCGAGGAGGCACTGCTGCGCCACCCCGACGTGCTGGAGGCCGCCGTGGTCGGTCGTCCGGATGAGCACCGTGGGCAGATCGTCGTGGCGTACGTGGTGCTGCGGGAGGGCACGCGCCGTGACGAGCAGGCGGTCACAGCCCTGCGGGAGTTCGTGAAGAGCGAGATCGCCCCGTACAAGTGCCCGCGCGAGATCCGTTTCCTCGACGCGCTGCCCCGCACCCCGACGGGCAAGCTGCAGCGCTTCCGCCTCCGGGACCTGGAGGCGGAGGACGGCAGGGCGGGTCCGGCGTCGCAACTAGAGTGATCGCGTGGCAGAACAGCACACTCCACGGTCCCTGATCGTCACCTTCTACGGCGCCTACGGCCGCGGGCCGGGACCCGGCGGCGGAGCACCGGTGCCGATCGCGGCGCTGATCCGGCTGCTGGGCGCCGTGGACGTCGACCCGCCCTCCGTGCGCTCGGCGGTCTCCCGGCTGAAGCGGCGCGGTCTGCTCGTCCCCGGCCGAACGGAGGGCGGCGCGGCCGGATACCGGCTCTCCGACGACGCCCGGCAGCTGCTCGACGACGGCGACCGGCGCATCTACGACCGGTCGCCGGCGCGGCTCGCCGACGGCTGGGTGCTGGCCGTCTTCTCCGTCCCGGAGCAGGAGCGGCACAAACGCCATCTGCTGCGCTCCCGGCTGGCCAGGCTGGGCTTCGGCACGGCCGCGCCGGGGGGTGTGGATCGCCCCGGCCCACCTGCTGGAGGAGACCCGGCACACCCTGGAGCGGCTCGGACTCGCGCCCTATGTGGAGCTCTTCACTGGTGCCCACGCCGGGTTCCAGCCGACGGCCGCGACGGTGGCGCGGTGGTGGGACCTCGAGGCGATCGCGAAGCTCCACCACGAGTTCCTGGACGCGCACGAGCCGATGCTGCGGCGCTGGGCCGGGCGGCGCACGGTGGATCCGGTCGAGGCGTACCGGGACTATCTGCTGATGCTGGACTCCTGGCGCCAGGTCCCGTATGCGGACCCGGGCCTCCCTGTGGAACTGCTGCCCGCCGACTGGCCGGGCGGGCGCAGCGCCGAAGTGTTCCTGGCCCTGCACGCCCACCTGCGGGACGCGGGAGCGGCACACGCGCGGAGCGTCCTGTCCGCCTGAGTGAGCGTCCGCCTGAGCGAGCCGCCGACCGTCCTCACCCGCCCAGCGTCAGGCGCGGCTTGGGTGCGTCCGTACGCCCGGTCGGAGGCTTGCGGCTGCCCGCCGCGTACGGGAGCGGCCAGGGGGCGCCAGGGCCGGAGTAGCCCTGCTCGGCAGCGGCGTGCAGGGTCCAGTGCGGGTCGTAGAGGTGCGGCCGGGCGAGGGCGCACAGGTCCGCACGGCCCGCGAGGATCAGGGAGTTGACGTCGTCCCAGGAGGAGATGGCGCCGACCGCGATGACCGGGACGCCGAGGTTGTTGCGGATCCGGTCGGCGTAGGGGGTCTGGTACGAGCGGCCGTACTCCGGTCGCTCGTGGGGGACGACCTGGCCGGTGGAGACGTCGATCGCGTCCGCCCCATGGGCGGTGAAGGCGCGGGCGATCTCGACGGCGTCGTCGCCGGTGGTGCCGCCCTCGGCCCAGTCGGTGGCGGAGATACGGACGGTCATCGGGCGGTCGTCCGGCCAGACGGCCCGTACGGCGTCGAACACCTCGAGCGGATAGCGGAGCCGGGCGGCCAGGTCGCCGCCGTAGGCGTCGGAGCGGCGGTTGGTGAGCGGTGAGAGGAAGCCGGAGAGGAGATAGCCGTGTGCACAGTGGAGTTCCAGGAGATCGAACCCGGCGCCGGCGGCGCGGCGGGCAGCGGACGTGAACTGCTCGCGGATCTCGGCCAGTCCGGCCGCGTCCAGCGCGTGCGGCACCTGATTGACCCCGGCACGGTACGGCAGCGGTGAGGGCGCCACGAGCGGCCAGTTGCCGTACGGGAGTGGCTGGTCGATGCCCTCCCACATCAGCCGGGTGGACCCCTTGCGGCCCGCGTGCCCGAGCTGCACGCCGATCGCCGTGCCGGGCGACTGGGCGTGCACGATCTCGGTGACGCGCCGCCACGCCGCCTCGTGTTCGGGTGTGTAGAGGCCGGCGCAGCCCGGTGTGATCCGCCCTTCGGGGCTCACGCACACCATCTCCGTCATCACCAGGCCGGCGCCGCCGAGCGCACGGGCGCCCAGGTGCACCAGATGGAAGTCGCCGGGGGTGCCGTCTTCGGCGGAGTACATGTCCATCGGCGATACGACGACCCGGTTGCGGAGGGTGAGGCCGCGCAGCCGGAACGGGGTGAACATCGGTGGTGTGCCGGGCGGACAGCCGAAGTCCTCCTCCACCGCCGCCACGAACGGGGCGTCGCGCAGCCGCAGATTGTCGTGGGTGACGCGGCGGCTGCGGGTGAGCAGGTTGAAGGCGAACTGGCGGGGCGGCTGGTCGAGGCCGGTGGCGAGGTTCTCGAACCACTCCAGGCTGGCGCGGGCGGCGCGCTGGGTCGACTCGACCACGGGGCGGCGCTCGGTCTCGTACGCGGCCAAGGCGCTGGGGAGGTCGGGCTGCTCCTCCAGGCAGGCGGCGAGGGCGAGGGCGTCCTCGACGGCCAGCTTCGTGCCGGAGCCGATGGAGAAGTGCGCGGTGTGGGCGGCGTCGCCGAGCAGCACCGTCCTGCCGTGCGACCAGCGCTCGTTGACGACCGTGCGGAAGGCGGTCCAGGCGGAGTTGTTGCCGCGCAGGGGCCGTCCGCCGAGGGCGTCCGCGAAGATCTTCGCGCACCGCTCGGTGGACTCGAACTCATCGCACCGGTCCAGCCCCGCGCTCCGCCACACCTCCTCCCGCATCTCCACGATGACGGTGCTCGCGTCCCGCGCGAAGGGATAGCCGTGCAGCTGCATCACGCCGTGCTCGGTCTCGGCGATCTCGAAGCGGAAGGCGCCGAAGGCGATGTCGGCGGCGAGCCAGATATAGCGGCAGCGGTGGGTGGTGAGCCGGGGCCGGAAGGCGTCGCGGTGCGCCTGTCTGGTCAGGCTGTGCACTCCGTCGGCGGCGATCACCAGGTCGTGCGTCCGCGCCAGTTCGGCGGCGGGCGGCGCCTCGGTCCGGAAGCGCAGCTCCACGCCGAGCGAACGGCAGCGATCGTGCAGGATCTTCAGCAGCCGGCGGCGGCCCAGGGCGGCGAAACCGTGGCCGCCGGAGGTCTGGACGCGTCCGCGGTGGACGATGTCGATGGCGTCCCAGCGGACGAACTCCGCCTGCAGCGCCCGGAAGACGGCCGGATCGGCGTGCTCGATGCCGCCGAGTGTCTCGTCGGAGAGGACGACACCGAAGCCGAAGGTGTCGTCCGGTGCGTTGCGCTCCCAGACGGTGACCTCGCGAGCCGGGTCGAGCCGCTTGAGGAGAGCGGCCGCGTAGAGCCCGCCGGGCCCGCCGCCGATGATGGCCACCCGCATCGCTAGCGGCCCGTCCACTTGGGCGGCCGCTGCTCGGTGAACGCCGCGTGGAACTCGGCGTAGTCGGCGCTGTTCATCAGGAGCGCCTGTGTGGCGGCGTCCATCTCGACGGCGGCGGCGAGCGGCATGTCGAGCTCGGCCGTGAGCAGCGCCTTGGTCTGGGCATGGGCGAGCGCGGGGCCGTCGGCCAGGCGGCGGGCGAGCGCGGCGGCCTCGGCACCGGCCTGCCCCTCCTCGGCGAGCGTGCTGATGAGCCCGATGCGCTCGGCCTCAGGGGCCGGGACCGGCTCGCCGAGCATCAGCAACCGGGTCGCGTGGCCGAGCCCGACCACGCGGGGCAGCAGGTAGGCCGCGCCCATGTCGCCGCCGGACAGCCCGACCCTGGTGAACAGGAAGGCGAAGCGCGCCGAGGGGTCGGCGACCCGGAAGTCGGCGGCGAGGGCGAGGACCGCGCCGGCGCCCGCCGCGACCCCGTGGACCGCGGCGATCACCGGGAAGGGGCACTCGCGCAGTGCCCGGACGACCTGACCGGTCATCCGGTTGAAGTCCAGGAGCTGCCCGGTGTCCATGGCCAGGGTGGCGCCGATGATCTCGTCGACGTCCCCGCCGGAGCAGAAGCCGCGCCCCTCGCCGCCGAGCACCAGGGCCCGTACGGATCCGTCCCGGGCCAGCTCGGCGATCAGATCGCGGAGGTCGGCGTAGGCCCCGAAGGTCAGGGCGTTGAGTTTCTCCGGCCTGGCGAGCGTGACGGTGGCGACGCCCTCGTCCCGGACCAGGCGGAGGTGGCGCCACTCCTCGGTCGTCCGGGCGGAACCGGTGAACGGACTCATGGAGTACGGCCTCCTTCAGCCGGACGGCTGGTGCCTGCCCTCCGAAGTTATCACCGTTTCCTGACCATCGTCACGAGGCCGCAATACAACGCTCGCCGCGGCGACTGCCGACGTGTGCCCACGCCTTCCCCGACGGCCTCGCCGCCTGGCGACTCCCGTCGCCGCCCCCGGGTCCCTGCGCAGGCCGCACGGCATCACGTTCGTGCCACCGGGACTGGCTGGCAGTCGAGACGTGAGGGTGACGGGGTCGGAGGGAGGGGGTCCTGGAAGCTGCCGTGTATTTGTGGGCCGCCAGGCCCGTACATATACGTTCCGGGGCCCCCTCCCGGAGGCCCCGGCGCCCGCCCCGGACCGGGCGGTCGCTCCGCGCCGGACGCGGCCTAGCCGCGTCCGGACATCGTGGCGACGAGGACCGCCTTGATCGTGTGCATTCGGTTCTCGGCCTGGTCGAAGACGACCGAGTGCTCCGACTCGAAGACCTCGTCGGTGACCTCGAGGTGGGTCAGGCCGTGCCGCTCGTGGATCTCGCGGCCGATCGCGGTGCCCAGGTCGTGGAAGGCCGGCAGACAGTGCAGGAACTTCACATCCGGGCGGCCGGTGGCGCGCAGCACGTCCATGGTCACCGCGTACGGGCGCAGACTCGCGATCCGCTCGTCCCAGACCTCCTTCGGCTCGCCCATCGACACCCAGACGTCGGTGGCGACGAAGTCCGCTCCCCGCACGCCCTCGGGGACGTCCTCGGTGAGGGTGATGCGCGCGCCGCTGCCGGCCGCGAGCTCCCGGGCCCGCGCCACGGTCTCCTCGTCCGGCCAGAGCGACTGCGGCGCGACGATCCGTATGTCCATGCCGAGCAGGGCCCCAGTGACCAGGGAGGAGTTGCCCATGTTGGAGCGGGCGTCACCGAGGTAGGCGTAGGCGATCGACTCCAGCGGCTTGTCGCTGTGCTCGGTCATGGTGAGCACGTCGGCCAGCAGTTGCGTCGGGTGCCACTCGTCGGTCAGGCCGTTGAAGACGGGAACCCCGGCGTGCGCCGCCAGTTCCTCGATCACCTCCTGGCCGCGCCCCCGGTACTGGATCCCGTCGTACATCCGGCCGAGGACCCTCGCAGTGTCCTTCACCGACTCCTTGTGCCCGATCTGCGAGCCGCTCGGATCGAGATACGTGGTGGACGCCCCCTGGTCCGCCGCCGCCACCTCGAAGGCACAGCGGGTCCGGGTGGAGGTCTTCTCGAAGATCAGGGCGATGTTGCGGCCCCGCAGCCGCTGCACCTCGGTGCCCGCCCGCTTGGCCGCCTTCAGCTCGGCGGCCAGCCCGACGAGGTGCCGGAACTCGTCGGCGGTGAAGTCCAGCTCTTTGAGGAAGTGGCGGCCTGTGAGGTCTGTCGCCATCGGATGAGCTCCTCGGTCACGACTACGGGGTGCAGGAGGTGCAGCCACCGGAATTATATACGACAGCCTGCATCTCTATACGGCATCCCGTTCGACCGGACAACTCATGCAACGGGGCCCGCCGCGTCCTCGCCCCAACTCACCACCCGGGACGGTGATCACCTCGACGCCGTGCTTGCGGAGGTAGGTGTTGGTGGTGGAGTTCCGGTCGTACGCCACGACCACACCCGGCTGTACGGCGAGCACATTGCACCCGTCGTCCCACTGCTCGCGCTCGGCCGAGTGCACATCCTGTGTGGGGGTGAGCACCCGAATGTCGTCCAGGCCCAGGGCGGCCGCGATCGCCCGGTGCATGTGCTCCGGCGGATGGTCGGTCACCTTGAGCTCCTGCTCCGCCGAACCGGGCTCGATGGTGTACGAGCGCAGCTCACCCAGCCCCGCGTACTGCGTGAAGGTGTCCCCGTCGACCATCGTCAGCACCGTGTCGAGATGCATGAACGCCCGCCGCTTGGGCATGTCGAGCGCCACGATCGTCTTCGCCGATCCCGCTGCGAACAGCCCGCGGGCCAGCATCTCCACCGCCTGCGGGGTGGTCCGTTCGCTCATCCCGATGAGCACCGCGCCATTGCCGATCACGAGCACGTCCCCGCCCTCGATCGTCGAGGGATAGGCGCTCTGCCCCTCCGACCAGACGTGGAACGCGCCGGACTGGGTGAACAGCGGGTGGTACCGGTAGATCGACTCGAAGTGCACCGTCTCGCGCTGCCGGGCCGGCCAGCGCATGGCGTTGATCGACACACCGTCGTAGACCCAGGCCGAGGTGTCCCGGGTGAAGAGGTGGTTGGGCAGCGGGGCCAGCAGGAAGTCGTCCAGGTCCATGACGTGGAAGCGGACGGAGGTCGGCTCGGGGTGCCGCTCGAGGAACTCCCGCTTGGTCATCCCGCCGATCAGCGCCTCGACCAGTTCGGGCACCGACAGCTCGTCGAAGGCGGCCCGCAGGTGATCGGTGGCCAGCGGGCCGTACTCCTTCTCCTGGAAGACCCGGTCCAGCACGAGTCTGTGCGCCTCGGGAACCTCCATGGTCTCGGCCAGCAGATCCCCGAAGAGATGCACCTCGATCCCGAGATCGCGCAGCACGTCCGCGAAGCCGTCGTGCTCCTGACGCGCCCGGCGCACCCACAGCAGGTCGTCGAAGAGCAGCGCGTCCTTATTGCTCGGAGTCAGCCGCTTCAGCTCCAGGTCCGGGCGGTGCAGGATCACCCGGCGGAGCCGCCCGGCCTCGGAATCCACATGGAATGCCATCTCTCCATCCTCGCCGAGGCGGGCGGCTCGCGCTCCTGTGTCTTACGGGTTCATTTCGTACGCACCGGAGAGCGCCTCCACCTTCGCCCAGACGCGGGCGGAGCGATCGGCGTCGGTCACCGGGCGGCGCACGGCGCCCAGCGCCCACTGCTGCTGGGCGTCAGTGGCCGAGTCCTTGCCGTGCAGCTCGACGGCATGGGCGGAGAAGTCGCGGACCAGGATCCCGAACAGCTCGTCGAGGACGTCCGCGTCGAGCCCGGTGAGCTGCGCCTGCTCCAGGATCAGCTGGCCGTGGACGACGAGGGCGAAGAGCTGTCCGACGGCGAGCAGGAGGTCGAGGTCCTTGCTCTGCTCCTCGTCGGGGGCGGCGGCGATGACGAAGGTGCACAGGGCGTCGGCCTGCTCGCGGAAGCGGGCGACGTTGGGGATCGACGCGTGGGCGTCGTAGGCGGCGCGCCAGTCGTGGAAGCGGATGGCGCCGAGGCCGCGGGCCGGGCCCTGCCGGAAGAGGAACGTGTCGTCGGCCGCGTCGAGGCGGCTCGGGACCGGAGCGTACTCGGCCGGATTCAGGAGGTAGTTCCCCATGAACTTCAGGATGAGGGCGAGATTGACATGGACGGTGCCCTCCAGCTTCGGCAGACCGCGGATCTCCCGGGCCGCCTGCTCGAAGTAGGTGTCCTTCTCGAAGCCCTTGGCCGCGATGACGTCCCACATAAGGTCGATGACCTTCTCGCCCTCGGTGGTCACCTTCATCTTCGTCATGGGGTTGAAGAGGAGGTAGCGGCGGTCCTCGGGACCGGCGCTGCGGAAGTAGTCGACGGCGCGGTCGCTGAACAGCTTCATCCCGATCAGCCGGGCGTAGGCGTCGGTCAGCTCACGGCGGACATGCGGGAAGTCGGTGACCCGGCGGCCGTAGAGGATCCGGTTGTGGGCGTGGGTGACGGCCTCGTACATGGCGTGTTCGCAGATGCCGATCGAGGCCGTGCACAGATTGAACTTGCCCACGTTGACGGTGTTGAGGGCGGCGTCGAAGGCGGCCCGGCCAGTGTGCAGCACGTCCTCGGGCCGTACGGGGTAGCGCTCGAGCCGGAACTCGCTGACGTACTTCGAGGAGTCGACGACGTTCTTGACCAGGCGGTACGAGGGGTGGCGGCTGTCGGCGGCGAAGAAGACATAGCCGTCGGGACCCTCGATGTCGGAGCGGCGGCCGAAGACGGACACCAGCCCGGCCGCGTTGCCGTTGCCGATGTAGTACTTGGAGCCGGTCGCGTGGAAGCCGCCGTCGGCAGCGGGGGTGAGCACCATGTCGGTGGAGTAGATGTCGGCGCCGTGGGCCTTCTCGGAGAGGCCGAAGGCGAACACCTCACCCTGGTCGAGCAGTTCGGCGGCCCGGGCACGGGCGTCGGCGTTGCCGCTCTGCCAGACCGGCCCGAGGCCGAGGATGGTGACCTGCCAGGCGTACCAGTAGTCGAGGCCGTAGAAGCCGAAGATCTCGTTGAGAGCGGCGATCCGGGCGGTGTCCCAGCGCTTGTCCGCCTCGCCTGCGCGGCCCGCCGCGTCGGCGGAGGGGGTGAGGAAGGTGGCGAACAGACCTTCCTTGGCGGAGAAGGCGAGGAAGTCGTCGAGCCAGACACGGCTGCGGTAGTCCTCGATGAGCTTCCGCTTGCCTCGCTCCTCGAACCAGTCGACCGTGGCGCGCAACAGGCGGCGCGTCTCGGCGTCGAAGTGGTCGGGGTCGTAGGTGCGCGGGTTGAACAACAGGGCGTCGGCCATGATGCGGGGCCTTCCTGGATGAGGGTTGGGCGGATCTCAGTGCGGGTCAGCGAGGCGGCGGAGGGTGGCGAGCACGTCGTCGAGCCAGGCGAGCGTCATCCGCTCGTACGCGATGCCGCCGCGCAGGACGACGTGCTGGAGCTCCTGGCCGACCTCGAGCGCACCGGGGTCGGGGAAGTCGCGCCGCTCGCCTGCGAGGTAGCCGGCGAGCCGGTCGGCGTGTGCCGCGCGGTGGCGCTTGACCTCGGCGATCAGACCGGTCGGGTCGTCGAATGCGGAGCCGCGGATCTTCACCGCCAGGTCGTGGCGGACGCTCTCGGGCTCCACGGGCTCGCGCAGCCATGCGGAGAGCGCGTCCCGGCCGGGAGCGGCGACGGAGTAGACCTTCTTGTCCGGCCGGCCCTCCTGGGGCACATCGCGGACGTCGATCCAGCCGTCACGCTCCATGCGTTTGAGGACGCGGTAGATCTGCTGGTGGGTCGCGGTCCAGAACTGGCCGATGGACCGGTCGAACCGCCGCGCCAGCTCATAGCCGGACCCGGGCTGCTCCAGGAGGGAGACGAGGATCGCGTGCTCGAGTGCCATACGGGAATCCTGCTATGCAACTCGTTGCATAGGCAAGAGGCCGCCGGCCGGGTGAGACACGGCTCACCCGGCCGATCCCCGGTGTGTGGGCATTCGTTTCTCCCCCAGCTACCTCCCCCAGGGCCCCAGACAGAGTCTGGGGGGAGCCGCGCGTGCCCGGGGCCGCGGCATAGGGCACGCGCCTACAGGCGCGGGTCGACCGGCTCGGATTCCAGCGCGAGCACCGCGAAGACCGCCTCGTGCACCCGCCACAGCGGCTCGCCGTCCGCCAGGCGGTCCAGAGCCTCCAGGCCGAGGGCGTACTCGCGGAGGGCCAGGGAGCGCTTGTGCCCGAGGTGCCGGGCGCGCAGCCGCTCCAGGTGTTCCGGCCGGGTGTACTCCGGTCCGTAGACGATCCGCAGATACTCGCGGCCCCGGCACTTGATGCCCGGCTGGACGAGGCGACTATTCGCGCCCCGCACGAGCGGCTGGAGGGGCTTGACCACCATGCCCTCGCCGCCCGCCACCGTCATCTCCAGCCACCACTCCGCTCCCGCCCGGACCGAGGCCTCGTCCGAGGTGTCCACGATCAACCGGCGGGTGGTCCGCAGCAGCCCGGACGCGTCGTTGTCGATCAGCCGGTCGATCAGGGCCAGTTGTTCGTCGTGCGGGAGCGCGGCGAAGCTGCGGCCCTGCGCGGCCAGGATCTGGAAGGGCGCCAGGCGCACCCCGTCCAGGCCGTCCGTGGTCCAGCAGTAGCGGCGGTACGCCTCGGTGAACGCGGTGGCGTCCGCCGACCGCTCGCGCTGTCGGGCGAGCAGTCCCGCCACGTCGACCCCGCGGGCCGCCGCCGCCTCGAGAGCGGCCAGCGCGCCCGGGAAGGCGGCACCGGAGGCGGCGCCCACCGCCGCGTACTGCTTGCGCAGCAGGCCGGAGGCTTTGAGCGACCACGGCATCAACTCGGCGTCGAACAGCAGCCAGTCGGTGCCGAGCTCCTCCCAGAGACCGGCGGCGCCGATGGCCGCCCGCAGTCGCTCCAGGATCTGCTCGGTGGTGCCGGGCGCGTCGAAGAAGGGTCGGCCGGTGCGCGTGTACAGGGCCCCCGTCACCCCGTCGGTCACACCGAAGCGCTCCCCCGCCGCCTCCGCGTCACGGCAGACCAGCGCCACCGCCCGCGAGCCCATGTGCTTCTCCTCGCACACCACCTGGCGCACGCCGTCCGCCCGGTACGCGGCGAAGGCCTCCGCCGGGTGCTCCAGGAACCCGGCATCACCGGCTACGCCGTCCTGCGGCTGCGCGGTCGCGCACGGCGCCATCGTCGGCGGAAGGTAGGCGAGCAGCCGCGGGTCGACCGCGAAGCGGCTCATGACCTCCAGCGCCGCGGCCGCGTTCTCCTCGCGCACCGCGACCCGCCCCGCGTGCCGGGTCTCCACGATCCGCCGGCCGTGCACATCGGAGAGGTCCAGCGGACGCCCCTCGCGACCGCCGGGCGCCTCGGTGATGAGCGGCTTCGCTGGCTCGTACCAGACCTGCTCGGCCGGTACGTCCACCAGCTCGCGCTCGGGCCAGCGCAGGGCGGTCATCCGGCCGCCGAAGACGCAGCCGGTATCGAGGCAGATGGTGTTGTTGAGCCAGGAGGCTCTCGGGGTCGGGGTGTGGCCGTAGACGACCGCGGCGCGGCCGCGGTAGTCCTCCGCCCAGGGGTAGCGCACGGGCAGGCCGAACTCGTCGGTCTCGCCGGTCGTGTCGCCGTACAGGGCGTGCGAGCGGACCCGGCCGGAGGTGCGGCCGTGGTAGCGCTCGGGCAGCCCGGCGTGGCAGACGACGAGCCGTCCCCCGTCCAGCACGTAATGGCTCACCAGCGAGTCGATGAACTCCCCGACCCGCGTCCTGAAGGCGGGGTCCGCCGCGTCCTCCTTCTCCAGCTGTTCGATGGTCTCGGCGAGTCCGTGGGTGTGCTGTACCTGGCGGCCCTTCAGATAACGGCCGAGCTTGTTCTCGTGGTTCCCGGGCACGCACAGGGCGGTGCCCGCCGCGACCATGCCCATCACCAGCCGCAGCACGCCGGGACTGTCGGGACCGCGGTCGACGAGGTCGCCGACGAAGACGGCCGTTCGGCCCTCGGGGTGCCCGGCGCCCACCGGGCGCCCCTGGTCGTCCCGCTCCAGGGCGTAGCCGAGCTCGGTGAGCAGGGTCTCCAGCTCGGACCGGCAGCCGTGGACGTCCCCGATGATGTCGAACGGTCCGGTGAGGTGCCGCAGGTCGTTGAAGCGCCGCTCCAGGACGACCTCGGCCGCCGACACTTCCGCCACGCCGCGCAGGATGTGCACCTTACGGAATCCCTCACGCTCCAAGTGACGCAGCGAGCGGCGCAGTTCGCGCTGGTGGCGCTGGATGACATGGCGCGGCAGAGCGGCACGGTCGGGCCGGGCGGCGTTGCGCTCGGCGCACACCGCCTCGGGGATGTCGAGGACGATCGCGATCGGCAGGACGTCGTACTTCCGTGCAAGCTGGACGAGCTGTCTGCGGCTCTCCGGCTGGACGCTGGTCGCGTCGATCACGGTCAGCCGCCCCGCCGCGAGGCGCTTTCCCGCGATGTAGTGCAGGACGTCGAACGCGTTACGACTGGCGCCCTGGTCGTTCTCGTCGTCGCTGACCAGGCCGCGGCAGAAGTCGGAGGAGATGACCTCGGTGGGCTTGAAGTGCCGGGCGGCGAACGTGGACTTGCCGGACCCGGTGGCCCCGACCAGGACCACGAGGGACAGGTCGGTCACGGCGAGCGTGCGCTTGCCACCGCTCTGCGGCCCGGTGGCGGTGTGACTCCGGCTCATGCGGCCTTCTCCGCCTTCCTGGTCTCGGTCGTCGCGGTGATACGGAAGACGGCCATCTGGGTCGGCGGCCCGACCTCGGGGTCGTCGGGTCCCACGGGCGCGAACTCGACGCCGTAGCCGTGTCGCCGAGCGACGGCCCGCGCCCAGCCGCGGAACTCCTCCCGGGTCCACTCGAAGCGATGGTCGGCATGCCGTACGTGCCCGGCCGGAAGGGTCTCCCAGCGGACGTTGTACTCGACGTTCGGGGTCGTGACGATCACGGTCCGCGGACGGGCGGAACCGAAGACGGCGTACTCCAGGGCGGGCAGCCGCGGCAGGTCGAGGTGCTCGATGACCTCACTCAGCACGGCGGCGTCATAGCCGCGCAGGCGCCTGTCGGTATACGTGAGCGCCCCCTGCAGCAGCGTGACGCGCTCGGCCTGCCGCTCACTCATCCGGTCGAGCTTCAGCCGTCGCGCGGCCGCCGTGAGCGCCCGCATGGACACATCCACGCCGACGACCTCCGTGCAGCGGCCGTCCCCCAGCAGTGCCTGGACCAGCTGACCCTGTCCACAGCCGAGGTCCAGCACCCGGCTCGCTCCCACGGCGCGCAACGCGGCCACGATCGCCGCACGCCGCTGTACGGCGAGCGGCACCGGCTGTTCTTCAGTGTCCGTGGTCTCGTCGACCGCGTTGTCGATCTCCTCGACCTCGATGTCGTCGGTGTCGGCGAGGCGCACCAGCTCGAGTCGCTCCATCGCCTGCCGGGTGAGCGCCCGGCGCCGCGACAGATAGCGGCTGGTGATCAGCTTCTGCTCGGGGTGCTCGGACAGCCAGCCCTCACCGGCCAGCAGGAGCTTGTCGACCTCGTCGGGCGCCACCCAGTAGTGCTTGGCGTCGTCAAGCACCGGGAGCAGGACATACAGCTGCCGCAGCGCATCGGCCAGCCGCCGTTCGCCCTCCAGAACGAACCGTACGTAGCGCGAGTCCCCCCACTCCGGGAACGCGTCGTCCAGGGGCACCGGTTCGGCTGTGACGCTCCAGCCGAGCGGCGCGAAGAGTCCCTGGACGAGCCCGGGACCGCCCTTGGCGGGCAGCGCGGGGACGTCGATGCGCAGCGGCAGCGGCTGTTCGGCCAGTTCGGGCCGTGCGTTGCACCGACCCTTCATCGCGCTGGCGAACACGCTGCTGAGGGCGACGGCGAGCAGCGAAGAGGCGGCGTACGGGCGGTCGTTGACGTACTGGGCGAGCGCCGCGTCAGGCGCTCCTCCGCGCCCCGTGCCCTTGCCACGGCGGACCAGCGCCACCGGATCCACTTCCAACAGCAGGGCCGCGGTGCACCGCTCGGCGCTCGCCTCGGGGTAGACGACGTGCGCGGTGCCATGCGCGGTCGGGAACGCCTGCGCCTTGTCGGGATGCTTGTGCAGCAGGAATCCCAGGTCGGTCGCGGGGCGCTCAGGAGTGCCGGTGGCGCTGATCGTCAGGAACACGCGTACGAGTATGGGCGGCCGCGCCCGCTCCCAACAGCGGTTTACTCACGGCACGGTGCCCACGGTGCCCAACAGCCGGGCGAGTTCGGCGATCCGGTCCGGACCCACACGGCAGCAGCCGCCGATGAGCCGGGCGCCCGCGGCACGCCATTGCAGGGCCCGAGCCGGGTCGAAGGCGGAACCGCCGCTCCAGTCACGGGCCCTCGGGTCCCATCTCTCCCCGCTGTTGGGGTAGACGACGACCGGCTTGCCGGTCGTCGCCGCCGCGATCTCCACCGCGCGGTCCGCGTCCCTGGGATCGCAGCAGTTGACACCTGCCGCGATCACCTGGTCGTTCCCGGCGACGAGCGCCAGGGCGGATGCCAGCGGCTGGCCCGCCCGCGTGGTGGTGCCCGCGATGGTGTACGACAGCCAGACGGGCACCCCGGTCCCCTCGACCGCATGGAGCAGGGCCTCTGCCTCGTCGGCGTCAGGCACGGTCTCCAGGGCGAGCACGTCCGGCTCGGCGGCACACAGCGTCTCGATCCGTGGCCGGTGGAAGCGCCGGAGCTCACGGACACTCAGCCCGTACCGCCCCCGGTACTCACTGCCGTCCGCGAGCATCGCACCGTACGGACCGACGGATGCCGCGACCCATCCCCCCTCCCGCGCCCCCGCGGCTTGCCGCGCCAGCTCAACGCTGCGACGCAGCAGCGCCGAGGTCTGCTCGGCCCCCAGCCCGCGCCGGGCGAAGCCTTCGTACGTCGCCTGATAGCTGGCAGTGATCAACACGCGCGCGCCCGCTCGTCGGTATGCCGCGTGCGCCGCCTCGATCTGTTCGGGGGCGTCGGCCAGCAGCCGTGCCGACCAGAGCGCGTCCGACAGATCGCAGCCCTGGTCGGCGAGCTGATTCGACAGCCCGCCGTCAAGGACGACCGGCCCCGCGGCGAGGGCGGCGGCGAGCGGAGTGCCGGGGACGGGCAACGTGAGCTCCTCCTTGCGTACCAGGGGTCAGGTGAGCTGGGACTGGACCTCGGAGGAGATCAGTTCGAGGTGCTCGAGGTCGTCGAGGTCCAGGAGCTGCAGATAGATCCGCGATGAGCCGATCTCGGCATAGCGACCGATCTTGTCGACGACTTCGCCGGGCGACCCCGCCAGCCCGTTCTCCTTCAGCTCCTCCACCTCCCGCCCGATGGCAGCGGCCCGGCGGGCGACTTCGGCGTCGCTCTTGCCGACGCAGGCCACCAGTACGTTCGAGTACACCAGATCGCCGCCGTCGCGGCCGATCGCCGCGGCGGCCGCCCGCACCCGCCCGAACTGCCGCTCGCTGTCGGCCACGGAGGCGAACGGGATGTTGAACTCGTCGGCGTACCGCGCGGCCAGCCGCGGCGTACGGGTCGCGCCATGGCCGCCGATCAGCACCGGCACCTTCTGCTGGGCGGGCTTCGGCAGCGCCGGGCAGTCCTCCAGCTGGTAGTACTCGCCGTCGTACCTGAAGGTCGCGCCCACCTCCGTCCCCCACAGGCCGGTGACGATCGCGAGTTGTTCCTCCAGGCGCGCGAACTTGTCCTTCGGGAAGGGGATGCCGTAGGCGCGGTGCTCCTCCTCGAACCAGCCCGCACCCAGACCGAGCTCCACCCGGCCTCCGGACATCTGGTCGACCTGTGCCACCTGGATGGCCAGCACGCCCGGGAGCCGGAAGGTGGCCGCGGTCATCAGGGTGCCCAGCCTGATCCGCCGGGTCTCGCGGGCCAGTCCCGCCAGGGTGATCCAGGCGTCGGTGGGGCCCGGCAGCCCGGTGGCGGATCCCATGTGGAGATAGTGGTCGGAGCGGAAGAAGGCGTCGAAACCGAGGTCTTCGGTGGCCCTGGCGACCCTGAGGAGGGTGTCGTAGTCGGCCCCCTGTTGAGGCTCGGTGAAAATGCGAAGATCCATGCCCCCATCCTGCACGCACGAACGACTGTCATACCGGCGCCACCCGTGACCGTGGCCACAAGTGATCGTTGGCTCGGGCGGAGAGCAGACCACCGATGTCCCAGGAAGAACCGCAGCAGCACGGCGCATCCGAGCAGGAGGCGGCGCCGAAGAGCCTGCTGCAGCAGATGGAGGAGATGCTGGCCGCACTCAACGCCGATCTGTCGCAGCTGGACGCCGATCTGCGGTTCTCCGCCCGCGACGACCGCACCGTCTGATCCGGCAACCGCCGGGCGCACGGAGGGCCATGCAGCACAGCGGCGCCCCGCATGGCCGCCGGGCCAAGCTCACGGCGGCCTCGCCACCGAATCGGGCTGGCCTCGCTCCCGGGCCTCCAGCTGACGCAGCAGGCCCCGCACCCGGTCGCTGGACTCGTCGGCTGCGTCGATGGCCTCGATGCACTGCCAGTAGAGCGTCTCGTCCTCAGCCGCGCAGGCCACCCGGACGAGCGCCATCCCGACCTCACCCAGCAGCCCGCCCAGCCCCGTGAGCGCAGTCCACGGGTCCTGCACCTCGGACAGCTGCGCCGCCCGTACCCTCTCGGCACCTGAGCCGTGCAGCACCCGGCAAGCACGTCCGCCGGCCTCGCTCAGGCCCGTCGCCTCCGACCGGAGCTCCGCCGGTCCGTTGACCGCCAAGTGGTTGCCCACTGCCTGGGCCAGCGCCTGGGCCTGCCAGGACTCGGCCACGATGTCCTCAGCCGCCAGCGAGCGCGCCAGGGCATGACGGGTCGCACCGATCAACCTCACGGCATCCATCCGCGCGTCCCCCTCCGCTTCCAGAGGCAACCACTTGTCACCCAACCACTACCCAGAGTGATGGATAACAGTCCGAAAAGCCAGTGGGATTCCGAATTTTGTGGACAACTGTGCCCCTGTTGATACCCCGCTCACTCCGAAGAGTGACGATCGGGGCGCTTGCCGGGCGGCAAGGGGAAGCGCTGCTCGTTCCGGTCGATCTTCGCCGACAAGGCCGCGAGCGCGTCGATGCCCAACACCTCGCAGAACTGCAGCAGATACGCGAACACGTCCGCGACCTCGTCGGTCACCCGGCGCGCCGCATCCGGGTCGTCCATCACCCGGGCCGACTCCTCCGGCGTCAGCCACTGGAAGATCTCCACCAGCTCCGAAGCCTCCACGCTCAGCGCAGCTGCCAAGTTCTTCGGCGTGTGGTACGGCTGCCAGTCCCGCGCCGCGGCGAAGGCGGCCAGCCGGTGCTGCAGCGCCCGCAGATCGGGTCCTTCGCCGGAGCCGGCACCAAGGCCGGGGTCAGAGCCGGTGTCCGAGCCGGTTTCAGGGCGGAGCCCAGCGCCGGTCTCAGGGCGAGGTGCGGGACGTGGTTCCGGACGGCGTTCCGGACGAGGTTCGGGACCGCGTTCGCGGCCGGTTCCGGGAGTCTCAGCGGGGTCGTTCACACCCCAAGGTCTACCACCGACACACCGTCCACCTCGGTGGCGTACGCCCCGTCCGGCACCGCCGCCACCATCCGCACATGCCCGCGCTTCCCCATCCGCACCGCCAGCGCGAGCAGCTCCCGTGCCTGTCGAGGGTCGAGGCAGCGGTCGAAGCCGTCCGCGAGCACCGTCATCGCCTGCCGCGCTGGGAGCACCTCGGCCGCCGGATCCATCTCCAGCACACCCGGCCCCGTCAGCAGCACGAGCGCCAGGGCCAGATACCGCAACTCCCCGTCCCCGAGCCGCCCGACGGGCGTGGCGCCGAGCGCTCCCCTATCAAGGACAGCCCGCACCGTTCCGTCGGTCAGCTCCTGCGTCGCCAGGTCCTTCACCACCCCGGTACACCCCGTTCGGGAAGCCGCGACCAGGGCCGCGTGCCGGGTCGCGCACTCCTCACGGGTGCGCCGGAGGACCGCCGCCAGATTGTCGCAGCCCTGCTGCAGTCGCCCGGGCCCGGCCTCGACCGGCGCCCGCATCCGTTCCGGCTGGGGATCACACGCGAAGACCGAACGCAGCGCCACGACGGCCTGCTCGGCGGCGGCCAACACCAGGCGCTGCCCTGCCGTCTTGCCCGCCACCCGCAGCGGAAGCAGCGCCGTTCCCAGCCGGTCGTCCGGCAGCGGCGCCCGCGTCACCGGTACGGATCCCGCGGTGTGCCACTCCGCCTGGACCGTACGCCGACCGGGGTCGCGCAGCGCCGTGGAGAGCAGAACCTTCCCGCCACCGGTCAACCGCTCGCCCACCACCCGTAGTTCGGGTTCGGCCTGGACGGCCACATCGAGCCGCACCTTCCCCGCCGGACCGTTCACGGTGCAGCCGATCCGGAATCCGCGACGCCGCTGGGCGTCGGGCTTCGCCCGCTCGGGCACGCACGCGGCGGCATCCGGGAACACCTCGTCCAGCGACGCGCCGCCCCCGAGCCGCGAGAGCGCGGCAAACGCCTCCAGCGCGCTGGACTTGCCACTGCCGCTCGGCCCCGAGAGGACGGTCATCGGCCCCAGGGGGAAGGCCGTTCCGCGGTGCGACTTGTAGGCGGAGAGCCGCAGTTCGGTCACGGCCGGGCGGGCTGCGGTCGCTACGGTTCCGGCGTTGGCGCTGGTGGAATCCATGACCGGGAACCGTACGCAGCCGCGGGCCGCGACGGGTCAGCCGAACCGTTCCGCCACCATGACCTTCCTACGATCGGGGTACGTGATCAGTCGAGGGCGGTAGCGGCCCCGAGCCGCGGCCCCTCGACCCGGGTGCCGACCGGGGTCAGCAGGAAGACGTTCGTGTCCACCCGGTGCATGCTCGCACCCAGCCCGAAGACCACTCCACTGGCGAAGTCGAGGATGCGCTTGGCGACATCGCCGTCGGCGACCGTGAGATCCAGCAGAACCGGTACGTGCCCCATCAGTTGCTCGGCGACTCCGCGAGCGTCGGCGAAGTACCGCACCCGGACGACGACGAAGCGCCGGTGGCCGTCCTGGGCGCTCGGCTCCCCGGCGCCCACTCCGTCGCCGTGCCCCCGCTCGCGGTACGTGCCGTCGCGGTAGGTCTCACCGCCGGGTCCCGCACCGTGCAGGGTGCGGTGGCCCGGCCAGGACGGCCATGACTCGCTGCCGCGCAGCGGAACGACCTCCGCAAGCCCCTCCCACTGCTCATCGGTGACATCATGCCTGTTCACCGGCCCTCCCCGCAGATGAGCTCGCTGACTATCCGCATTACGCCAGCCTAGTGACAGCCACCCGGAAATCGGGCGGAGCGACACCCGGTCAGGATCCCCGGGTGTGATGCGAGCCGTCCTCGGCAGGCGCCAGTGGCGCGTAGACCACCGACCACGGCAGCGGCCGGTCCTCGGGCACGGGCTCCAGGCTCCTCGCGGACGGTGCGGCAGCGCGGGCGAACACCCCGGCGGCGAGATCCGCGAAACGCCGCGCACCCGGATGCGCCCCGACGGAGGGCCAGGCGGCAGAGGTCTCCCGGACCAGCGGACGCCCGGCCAACGGCCGCCATACGACACGTGGTTCGCGACGGGCCGCCGTGTCCTGCTCGAAAGCCACACCGAGCCCCGCCGTCACGAGTCCGAGCAGGAACTCCGGGCTGCCGGCATGCCTGATCCGGGTCGGGACAAAACCCCCTCGTCGGCAGATATCCAGCATCCGCTTGTACCAGCCTCGGAGCGTCACGGTCGATGCGGGACGCCAAGGGCCGCCCAGGAGGTGTGCGCCCGCCGGGATGGCCGTTGGCCCGCTACGGCAGTAATGCGCAGGAGGTCGGCATCGATGACAGAGGGCGACCCTATTGCTGCCACTGCAGAACCTGTTCGAGGCGGCCAACCCGGCAGTCGTCCTCGTGGCGCGGGCGCGAACAGCTCGAGTACGGCCTCGGCATCCGCCCGGTTCCAGCGCTGCCAAGTATGCCGACACCAACTCAGGCGCAGTCACGATCCATCTCCCGAAGAATCCGCTGTTACAGCGCGTCGATCAGCCGAGCGGGGTGTCGCCCTGCAAGACCGACCACTCGGACACCACGCCAGACGCGACCTTCGGCTACGACGATGCCGGGCGCATGACGGCCCGCGCCAACTCGAAGGCTCCGAGGACTTCGGAGTGATCAAGAGGACCTGGCCGCGGTAGCGGACACGTCGCTGTCGTCACCGCGGACGGCCGCTCCTACGTCGAGCACTGCAAGCACCCTCGGGAGGTGCAGGCGGAAATGAACGTCTGGAGGAGGACGCCGACCAAGCCGCGCGTGCCCCTACCCTCCTGTCGGTCCGGTCTCGCCGGCCGGCCACACGATCAGGAAGTGGGGAGGGGCCATGTGGCGAGGAAATCGGTGGTGGGTTTGGCGGAGCCCGTGCTTGGTTCGACGGTGATGGCAAGTGAGGCGGCGGTACCGGGCGGGGGGAGGGACACGGCTTGGAAGTCGGCTTTGGCGGGGACGAGCCCGGCGGGGCGGACTTCGTCCCCGGGGGCGACGTACCACAACTGGTAGGTCCTGTCGGAGGGCAGGGGAGCGAGGTCCTGGCAGAAGTAGGCGGCCTGGTTCAGGTGGCGTGAGACCACAACGGTGCCCGAGCCGCCGTAGGCCATGCCTTTTTTGACGAAAGTGGTGTCGGGGGCCGCAAGGAGCCGAGCGCGGTCGGCGGCGTGGCTCTCGGCTTCCTGGCGTGTCTGCTGCGTCTCCTGGTGCTGCCAGGCCGCCAGGCCGCCGAGCGCGGCGGCCGCGGTCAGACTGGCGGCCAGCGCGAGACGCATCAGACGTGACGGGGATCGCCGGCTGGGGCGCTCATCCGCCTGACCGGGGAGCGTCGGTGGGAACTGGGGAGACCGGGCCACCTCGGCGAGGACACGTTCTTTCAGGCGCGGCGGCGGGGTGCGGGCTGCCGCGAGGGCGAGCCAGGCCGCGGCCTCCTGCTGGCGGGCGGTCTCGTGGGCGCAGTCGGGGCAGTCGGAGACGTGTCGCCGGAACGCCTCCCGGTCCTCCCGGGTGAGGGCGTCCGCTGCATAGGCACCCGCGAGGTCGTGTGAGTCGGCTGTGGTCACGGTGGAGCTCCCAGGCAATGCCGCAGGCGGATCAGTGCCCTGCGCAGGCGGCTCTTGACGGTGCCGAGCGGCAGGGACAGCGCCGAAGCGATCTCGGTATGGGTCAGGCCCCGGTAGTAAGCGAGCAGTACCGGCTGCCGCAGCTCGGCGCTGAGCTCCTTCAGGCAGGAGCGGACTTGTTCGCGTTCCCCGAGCGCCTCCACCGTCTCCACGACGTCGTCGACGGCGGGAGTCGACACGTGCTGGGAGAGGGCGCGCTCACGTTCAGCGGACCTCCGCGCAGTGCGGACGCTGTCCACGGCGCGATGGTGGGCGATGGTCATCATCCAGGTCATGGCGTGCCCGCTCTCGGGCCGGTAGCGGGGGGCACTCTGCCAGACCTCCAGCATGACCTCCTGGGCGACCTCCTCGGCGCGTGCAGGGTCATGCAGGACCCGGCACGCGATTCCGTAGATCGGGCCGGCGGCCGCGTCGTACAACCGGGTGAAGGCGTCCTGACTGCCGGCGGCGACGGACACCAACAGTCGATCCGTCTCGGATGTACCGATGTGCCGGGCCCCGGGGGCCTGCCGCTCCGCCACACCCTCTCCCGCCTGCGTGTCTGCCCCGATCCGCTCTGCTGGTTCACCCGCCCTCCCCCATAGTGTCCGAGGCCCGGCCGCCGTCCGCATCCCGCAGTGGGGCGGATTCGGCTGTCCAGGAGCCCGGTGACGGCCGGCTCGGGCCGGCGGTCGTGGTGTCACCGGCCCACGCTTCGTCCTCCTGGCGCCGGTGGCGCACCCGGGGGCCCGACGAGGGCACCGGTGGTGCGGAGCGGGCGGCCCGTGAAGCGGCGGCGACCGTGCCGCCGGGGTCGAACACGCCCTCGCCGTAGAGGGCCCGTACCCAGTTGGACTGGTAGACGGTATCGAGGTAACGCTCGCCGAGGTCCGGGGCGATGGCCACCGCAGTCAGGCCAGGCGTGTCATGCAGAGCCAGCCAGCCCATCGCGCCGCTGACCACGGTGCCGGTGGAGCCGCCGAACAGGAAGCCGCGTCGGGCCAGGCGGTGGCAGGCGCGGATGCTGTCCGCTTCCTCGACGTGCACCGCCTCGTCGACGAAGGATTCGTCGAGCAGCGGAGGGCACATGCTCATGCCCAGACCGGGAAGCATCCGGCGTCCCGGAGCACCGCCGAAGGTCACCGAGCCGACGCTGTCCACCGCGACGATCCGGACCGGCCGGTGCCACTCCCGGAAGTAGCGCGCGCAGCCCATCAGTGTCCCGGTGGTGCCGGCCCCGACGAACAACACGTCCAGTCCTGGGAACGAGCGGGCTATCGCCGGTGCCGTCCTGAGGTAGTGCGCCTTCCAGTTGCCCGGATTGGTGTACTGGCTGAGCCACACGTACCGGTCGTCCACGGCGCACAGCGTACGGACGTAGTCGATCCGCGCACGGAGGAGGCCGCCGTCGGTGCTCGGCTCGGTGACGACGTGCACATGGGCGCCCAAGGCCTCCATCAGCAACCTGGTCGACAGATTGCAACGGGAGTCTGTCACGCACAAGAACTGGTAGCCCTTACTCGCCGCGATCATGCTGAGTGCCACGCCCATGTTTCCGGACGAGGACTCGACCAGGACCGACTCCGGCGTCAGGACCCCCGCCTGCTCGGCGGCCTCCACCATCTCGGTCGCGGGCTTCAGCTTGATCGAGCCGGCGAAGTTGAAGCCCTCGCACTTCAGGAAGAGCCTGTGCCCCAGTATCGACTGGAGGTCGACGTAGAGATCCTCCTCGTTGAAGGTGTAGGGAGCGGATATGACTGACACGATGGCCTCCGCGGGTTGAAGAGCGGCCCGGGCCGGATGTGCTTCATCCGTACCTGCGCAGCTCGTGAAAGAAGCCGTCGACGACCTGCAGCTCTCCGGAGTCGGCCACCTCGTCGTAGACGTACTTGCCGACTGCCAGGTCGAGCACCCCGAGGCCGAAGGGCGAGAACACCACCGTCCGGTCCCGCGACGGCGTTACGCGCCCGGCCATCACGTCCGCCAGCGTCCCCGTCAGGAAGTCGCGGTTGCCCGTGCGTTGTTCGGCCAGGTGAACGGAGGTGTCCGCCCGAAGGCAGTGCTCGACGTCGTCGACGATGTTGTCCGAGGCAAGCACGACCTCCGGAGCCAGGTCGCGCAGCGACACGTGCAGCACAAGCGGTCGGTGTGCGAACCACGACGGATCGCAGACGTGCGGCCGGGCGGCGACCGTGGCGAAGACCACCAGGTCGCTCGCGCGGATCACCTGCTCGGGGCTGTCGTGCACGACGATCCAGCCGGTGGCTCCGGACTGCTCCAGATAGCAGCGGAAACCGGCCGCGCTGTCGGCGGACACATCGTGCACGCCGATGGCGTCGAACGACCAGCCGGTCCCGGCCAGGAAGGTGTGGATGTAGCGGGCGATCAGGCCCGTCCCGAAGAACCCGACGCGCGTCGGGCGCCGTCGGCCGCGGCTGAGCCGGTCCGCCGCCAGCGCCGCCGATGCGGCCGTCCTCGTCGCGCTGATGATCGAGGCTTCCATGCAGGCGAACGGGTAGCCGGTGTGGCGGTCGTTGAGGATGAGCACCGCCGAGGCCCTCGGGATGCCGGCCGCCACGTTCTGCGGGAAGCTGGAGATCCACTTCAGGCCGTCCACCCCTGCCTCCCCGCCGATCGAGGCGGGCAGGGCGACGATCCGGGACCCCGGGCGGTCGGGGAAGCGCAGGAAGTGGGACGGCGGGTTCACCGAATCACCCGCGCTGTGCAGCCGGTAGGTGGCCTCGACCAACTCCACGATCTGCTTCTCGCGCCCCTGCAGCGCTTGCTGGACCTGGCCGCCGGACAAGACCGCGAACGGCGGCACGGTGACCGGGCCGGACGGTGCGGACTCCCATGCGGTGGAACGGGTGATGGTCATTCGGTGATCACCTCCACGGTCGGCGAGCAGTCGGCCAGGTGCACCGCGTCCGTCATCGCGACGAGCACCTCGCGCGGCCCCTCGTACGGCTCCCTGCTGTGGGCGGTGCGGACGTTGTCGACGAGCATGAGGTCGCCGGCCTGCCACGGCTCGCGCACGGTGTGGGACTGGTAGACGTCGTTCAGCAACTGCACGGTGTCCTCGCCGATCGGTGCGCCGTCCCCGTAGCGGGTGTTGAACGGCAGCCCGTCGGCGCCGTAGACGTCCACCAGGTACTCACGTATCTCGGGGGCCAGCGTCCACTCGTTGAGAAACGCGATCTGGTTGAACCAGCAGCGCCGGCCGGTGACCGGGTGCCGCACCACGGCGCTGCGGCGCTGCCAGGTCCGCAGTCCGCCGTCGGGCTGCCACTCGAACTCGACCGCGGCCGCGCGGCAGTAGCTCTCGACCGCCCCGCGGTCCTCACTGCCGAAGGCGTCGGCCAAGGACGCCCCGATCTCCTCGTTGTAGGTGCGGGTGAGCAGCCAGCCCTCCCTCAGGAACCGCTCGACGAGATCGGTGGGCAGCGCGTGCAGCACGGTCGGTGCGTCGGCCAGCGCGGTCGCCCCGCCGACGGCGGGAGCACTGAGGCAGGCGAACAGCATCAGGCCGGGGAACTCCAGGGTGTAGCTGAGCTCGTGGTGCATGCACATCGGCTGGTTCGGCGGCCACTTCGACGAGGAGTACACGCCGTCGGAGTAGCTCCGCCGGGACGCGAAAGCCTCCTTCTCGGTCATCAGAGTGCCGACCAGCCGCCGGAAGACGGCCTCGGTCTCGGCCCGGTCGCTCAGCCCGAGGCCGCGGACCAGGACCGCACCGTGCTCGGCGACGATGGCGCGCAGCGCGTCCCGGTGCTCGGCCGCCCAGCTCGCCGCGTCGCCGGTGGAGCCGACACGCAGGATCGGGGGTTTGCCGGGCTGCAGGTCGACGCTGAGCATCGACAGGGGGAGCGAGGACGGCATCTCGGTCTCCTTTCGGTTGCGGTTCAGGAGGAAGCCGGCGGTCCGGCGACGCGCAGAACCGCCTGCGCCGCCCCGGTCGGACCGATGCTGAGGGAGTGGGGGCCGGAGGAGGCACACCGAGGTGTCCGCCCGGGGCCATCCGGTTCCGACTGGGGCCACAGCAGCTCGGGCTGCGGCGGCTTGGACCTGCCGTCGACCATGCGGGCCAGGTCGGCCAGGACGGGGTGGCGCGTGATGTCCGCGATGTCCACGGCACGGTCCAGGGCGATCGCGAGCCGCACCGCCGCGAGAGAGGTTCCGCCACGGTCGAAGAAGTGGTCGGGCCGGCGGATCGTGTACTCCGGGATGTCGAGCACCTGGGCCCACAAGGCGGCCAGCCGCCGCTCGGTCGGCGTGCGGGGCGCGTCGCGGTCCTCCTCGACCGTGTCGAGCTGGGTGCCGCCGGATCCGACGTCCGGTACCACGGCGCCGAGCTGTGCGGCGAGTGCGGTCAGCGCTTTCCTGTCGACCTTGCCGTTGGCGGTCACGGGCAGGCTCTCCTGCCAGTGGAACTCCGAAGGGACCATGTACGCGGGCAGCGACTGGCCCAGCCAGTCCTTGAGGATGCCGTCCTCCAGCGGGTCCTGACCGGAGTAGAAAGCCACCAGACGCCCGCCCTGCCCGGCCCTCTCGACGGCCACCACCGCACCGTCGCGGACCCCGGATGCCCGCAGGATGGCGCTCTCGACCTCGCCGATCTCGATCCGGAAACCGCGGATCTTGACCTGGGTGTCCCGGCGGCCGAGGAACTCCAGCTTTCCCCCGGGCACCCAGCGGCCGTAGTCGCCGCCCCGGTAAAGCCGTCGGCCCGCGTGGTGCGGATCCGCCATGAAGGCCTGCCGGGTGCGTTCGGGGTCGTTGACGTAGCCGCGGCCGACGCAGACCCCGGAGAAGACGATCGCACCGGGGGCGCCGAGCGGCACCGGTGACAGGTGCTCGTCGACGACGTAGACGTGCACGTTGTTGACGGGTCGACCGAGCGGAACCCGTTCGGTGTCCGGCGCCCGGTCCATCACCTCGTGGTTGGTGTCGTCCGAGGTCTCGGTCAGCCCGTACGCGTTGACCAGCCTGATACCGGGCTGGGCCGCGAACCAGCGCTGTACGAGCTCCTTCTTCAGCGCCTCGCCGGTGACCGACACGCACCGCAGACCCGGCAGCTCGCGCGGATGCCGCTCCAGGTAGGACACGACGGCGTCGAGGTAGGACGGCACGACCTGGAGCACGCTGACCCCGCCGCGGGCGATCGTGTCGACGAACCGCGGGACGTCCAGGATCGCGTCCTGTTCCACGAGCAGGGTCCGCCCGCCGGCCAGGAGCGCGGAAGCCAGTTGCCACAGCGAGATGTCGAAGCACTGGGGCGCGGTCTGGGCGACCACTTGCCCCTCGCCGATCCCCAGGTCGTCGATCTTGGCGCGGAGATGGTTGAGCATGCCCGCGTGCTCGCACATGGCTCCCTTGGGCTCTCCGGTGGAGCCGGAGGTGAAATAGATGTAGGCGAGCTGGTCCGGTGCGACGCCGACGCCGAGGTCGGAGTCCGGGTGGCCCTCCGCGTAGGCCGCGTCGACGGAGAGCGCCCGAACCGCGGGCAGCGCGTCGAGGGCTCGGTCGAGCATCTTGGTGCTGCCCGGCTCGGTCAGCACGAGCCGGCACCCGGCACGGGAGAGCATGGTCGCGATGCGGTCGGCCGGGAAGTGCGGCTCGATGGGCAGGTACACCCCACCGGCTTTGAAGACCGCGAGGACGGCGGCCGCCCAGTCCAGGTTCCGCTCGGTCACCACCGCGACGACGCCTTCGCGGTGCAGCCCCCGCGCCAGCAGGGCCCGCCCCAGGCGGTTGGCCCGCGCGTTGAGTTCCCGGTAGGTCCACCGCTGGTCGCCGCGTACGGCCCCTACGGCGTCCGGGTGCGCCCTGACGCGTTGTTCGAACAGCTCGTGGAAGCGGTGGTCGGGCAGCTCCCGGCGGGGTCCGGCGAGTCCTTCGAGCTGGAAGCGGCGCTCCTCGGCGGAGAGCAGGCTCTGCCGGCCGTGCGCGGCGTCCGGATCGGCGGCGATCAGTGTGAGCGCGGTGAGGTGGTAGCCGACGATCCTCGCGGCGCAGTCCGCGTCGAGCGCGTCGGTCCGGTACCGCAGCCGCAGCGTTCGCCGATCGCCGCGTCGCGGGATTTCCACCCGCAGCACGGTATTCACGGCGAGCTCGCCTCCGTCGCCGGTCGGATCGAACACGGCCTCGGTCGACGGTCCGGGCAGGCCCAGCTCACGCCTGAGACCGTCGACGGGGAAGTCCTTGTGCGTCCGCAGTTCCGACTCGGCACGGTGGGTGTGAAGCACCATCGTCCGCCACGAGTCGGGTTCGGTGGTCAGCAGGCAGGGCAGCGGCCGGCCGCCCCGCACGGCGACGTAACCGGTCGTGACCTCGTGCTCGCCGGACAGAGCGGCCAGCACCTTGGCGTGCGCGGCCAGCAACACCGAGCGGAGGGGTACCGCCAGATCGTCCGCCAGGCGGCTCAACGCGTCCACCAGATCCTCGGGAAGCGTCGCCTTGTGCTCAGCGATGCGGGTCACCGGGTCGAGGGTCCACCGAGGGACCGTGGTGACCCCGCCGGCGGTGAGCACGCCCCGCCAGAACTCCCGGCCGGCCTCCGCAGGCTTTGTCATGGGTGCCATGGGGCCTACCTCCCCTCGTCCTCGCTGTGCGAGCGGAGCGGCCTTGCCGGATTCCCGCCCCACCACGCCTCCTGCGGGACGACCTCTCCCTTCATCAGGAAGGAGTCAGGGGCGAGCACCGCACCGTCGCCCACCGTCACGCCGTAGTGGACGAAAGCGCCGACACCGAGGGTGCAGCCGGAGCCGATCGTGCTCCGGTCGGACTTGAAGGCGCCGTCCTCCTGCGAGTGGCACTGGACGACGCTCCCCGAGTTGAGTGTGCAGCCGGCCCCGATGGCAGCCATGGCCCGTTCCGTCAGATAGCAGCCGTCGTCGAAGACCATGCTGCCGAGCCGCACCCCCAGCAGCCGCCAGATCACGTTCTTGAACGCGGTGCCGTTGAAGATCTTCAGGTACGTCTCCGACGGCACCTTCCAGTAGCGCTCACGCCGCCAGAAGCTCGCGTTGTAGATCGAGCAGAACAGCGGCCCCAGGGGACGGAACGCTGTGACGACGCGTTCGACCAGCACGAAGTACGCGACGGTGAACACCACGACGAGGACGTCGGCCAGCGCGATCGCCGACACACCGAACGGCCTGTACAGCTCCGCGGCTCCTGAGGCGAGCAGGGCGAGAGCGAAAGCGTAGATCCAACGCGTCAGCAGGTACCACCCCATGGTGGCGGCGTTGTGCCTGTTCTTGGCGGCAAGGCTGCGCTGCAGCTCCTCACGGCTCTTGAGCCGGTCGAACCTGCTGTCCCGCAGGACCGAACGGGGAATCTCGAAGCTGGGCGAGCCCAGCAGCCCGACGCCCTCGCGGACCTCCCCGTCGACCGGCACCATCACTTTCGTCGCGAGGAGGCAGTTGTCGCCGGTCCTGCCCTGCGTGGGGTACGCGACCCTGTTCCCGAGGAAGTTGCGCGGCCCGATCGACACCCCGGACACGCGGAACGCGGTACTGGAGAAGTCGGCATTCATGATCGACAGGCCGTCGGCGATCATCGTCCCGCGCCCGACGGAGCTCAGCAACGGCGTCTCGTGCTTCATCTCCGTGCCGAAGTTCGACCCGGTCTGCTCGACCCGGGAAAGGTCGTACCCGAGCCACCGCAGGTAGTGGACGATGCAGGAGCTGTCCCCGAACAGGCGCTTGAGGAACTTCCAGTTGGTCAAGAGCGCGATCGTCCGGTGCACCGCGTGGTGGAAGCCGTACAGGCAGTAGACCCTGCCCGGCTTGAGGGTCAGGCCAAGCAGACGGGGAACGGTGGTCAGGACGAGGAGACCGGCGGGAACGGCGCCGAAGACGAGCACGAAGGAGAACACCAGGGCGTCGCGGTAGAACGCCCAGTCGGCGAAGACCGCAGGCCCCGGCTCCAGAGCCGCGCTGAGCTGCGGGACCTCGACGAGCAGCGCGACCACGCCGCCGACCGCCAACGGCACGTACAGGCTCAGTGCGATCAGCATCTGCAGAACGCTGTGGGCCGCCCTGCGCACCGCACCGCAGCGGGCCGAACCCACCACTCGGTAGTCCACGTCGGTCCGCTGTGCCGGAGACCCGTGCCAGTGCTCGCCAGCGGGGACCGCCTGCCCACGGTGCAGCGAGGAGGCATGGCCGAGCTGGGCCCCGTCGCCCAGCGACGTGTCGATGTCGAGCACCGTGGCCTCGCTGACCAGCACGTTCCTGCCGAGGGTGACCGGGCCCGTCTGGATCAGTCCGGCGTGGGCCCGGTAACAGGCGAAGGACGAGTCCTTCCGGATGACCGTGCCGTCGCCGATGGCGAGCAGGTCGGTGCACACGGGCACGCTCCGGGAGAGGACCACGGCGCCGCGCCCGACCTTCGCACCCAGTGCCCTGAGGTAGAGCAGGTAGAGCGGCGAGCCGCTGAACAACACCAGTGGATCCGACCGAACCAGCGTCTTGACGATCCAGAAGCGGACGTACGCAAGGCTCCAGACACGGATGTGCTGAGGCTTCCACCGGCCGACGAGCGTCCACTTCACGAGGACGGGAAGGGCACACAGGCCCAGGAAGGCCGCACCGCCGAACAGGACCGACCGCAGGTACACGTCGAGCACACCCGATCCGGCGGAGATCCACTCGTAGCCTCGGGCGGTGCCGAAGGCGATGAGATAGGAGTACCCGAGGAAGGCCAGGAACTGCAGCACGCCGCACAGGACGTACTGCGGCATGCCCGCTGGGGACTGAGCCGGCACCGGAGCCGGGGCCGATACCGGGAACGCCTCCGGTGCCGGGGCCACGGCCGCCGACTCCGCCCGGGGAGCGGGCGGGGCATCCGCGAGCGCCGTCGCCAAACTCCTGATCGTCGGGTGCCGATAGACGTCCTTCATCGACACCGACGGCAGATCCGCACGCTTCCTGACCCGCGCGCAGAAGTGCGCCATCACCAACGAGTCAGCACCCAGTTCGTTGAAGAAGTGACCGTCGACCGGCACCTGCTCGGTCTGCACGACCGCGGCCAGCACCGCGGCGAGGGTCTTCTCGATTGCGGCCGGTTCACCGTACGCGTCCAGGAGAGCCGTGGATTCCTCCGGAACGGAGGGCAGCGTGTCCACCGGCTTGTCCACCATGTCAGCTCCCGGGAAGCTTCCGGGGAAGTGCCGGCCAGCACTGACCGGCGTGCGTTGGACACCGGTTTCGGACTGATGTCGCGTGCGAACGACGCGGGCTGTTGCCAAAACCACCCATGCTCTTGATTCGGCGCCAGGACGCGGGCAGATCTCCGCATTCGGAAACTTCTCGTAAGCCGGACTCCGCGAGGGGGTGCCGCGAGGTGGGAGTGCTCGACGGCGACGAGGGTCCCAGAGGGCTACGAGTGGTGGTCAGCCGCTTGTAATGAGCCGAGCAGTACGTGCACTGAGTCGCCGGCCTGCGTCTTCGTTCCACACGTTCCGGCTGGACCGTTCTCTTGGGACGTCGTACGTTGACACCGTGGCCTTGGAGCTGAGCGGCAAGGGTGCGCGAACGGTGCCCCCGGTCCTGCCGGTGATCGAGTTGCCCGATGATCAGCAGCTTCCTGCAGAGTTGGTCTTCGGTGAAGCGCCCGAGCTCTGGCGAGCGTCGTCCGACACCCCTTGGGGCAGCATGCTGTCGCTGTGGCTCGTCAACGCCCTGAATCAGGGGGAAGGCGCAGCTCGTCTCGCTCCCCGCGTCCTTGAGCCGACGGAACAACAACGTGCAGCTGCCTTTGGTCGGCTTGAGGACCGCCGGCGTTACGTCGTTGCGCACGTGGCGGTACGGGTGCTGCTGGGTGCCCGCCTGGGTGTCACCGCCGAAGCGGTGCAGTTGGTTCGAGAACCTTGCCCTTCCTGCGGCGCGCCGCATGGGAAGCCTGCAGTTCACGGCGGAGACGCGCACTTCTCGATCTCCCGCAGTGGCGATGTTGTGTTGATCGGGATCGCCGATGTGCCAGTGGGCGTGGACATCGAACAAGTTCCCCGGTCAGATGTGGTTGCGGAGCTCTCGTCCTTCCTGCATCGGAAGGAAGCGGCCGAGCTGGCTGCTGAACCTGATCACACCAAGGCGGTTGCGTTCGCCCGTACTTGGGCGCGCAAGGAGGCGTACCTCAAGGGGATCGGCACCGGCCTCTCGCGAGATCTTGCACGGGACTACCTGGGTGCCGGGCCCAGGCCAGGCACCGGCCCTCAGGGGTGGGCGCTGGGGGATGTGGCAGTGCCGGAAGGACACGCGGGAGCATTCGCACTCCGGACGGGCTGAGACGGACAAGAACGTCCTGCACGATGTCGGTGACCCTTGGTGCTGCAGCGGTGCCGCATCAACCGCCTGTCATTCAGGCCGGCCATGGCCCGCTTGTCGCGGCCCTGCGGCGGTACCGGCTGGTCCTCGTCTTCGACCTTCCAGGTCGCCACCGACACGGCTGCCCGCCTGGTTGGCAGCTGTTCCCGCCCGTCTGAGGCCAGTGACCAGTCTCGAACGAGCAGCAGAGCCGGCCCGGAATTACGTGGCCGACGATCCCCCCTCAACCGCTTCACGTCCCACGAGCGCTCCGACCGCGACCTGATGGCCCCAGGCCAAGTCCCGCGTCAACGGCCAGGCCGGACTGCCCGCCAAGACCCGGCTTCTGTTGCCCACCAGCCCTCGTCCACGTCACCTCAACGCCTGCCTCGCCCGGCGAGTACAGCCGAGGAAACTGCAGGTCATCGGCTCCTTGCCAGCAAGAGGTGGACCGTAGGACCGCCGCACCCTGGCGATCTGAAAACAGCTCGGAGCTGACCTTCACCAACGAGAAAGCCGCAGGTCAGAGTCCCTTTTCGGCAGGCTCCAAAATCGCCACGCACTCCACATGATGCGTCATAGGGAAGAGGTCAAAGGCGCGCAGTGAGACCGGCCGGTAGCCCGCATCGCGGAAGTACGCCAGGTCGCGGGCGAGTGCGGCCGGGTCGCAGGCCACGTACGCGATCCGGCGCGCGCCGAGTCCGGCGACGTGTTGGACGGTCTGCTTGCCCGCCCCCGCGCGGGGCGGGTCCAGCACGATCAGGTCGGCCTCGGTGATCCCCGTGCGCGGGAGCACCCGCTCGACCGCGCCGTGTTCGATGCGGACCCGCTCGAGGTCCTGGAGGTTGTGCCGGGCGTCCTCGACGGCGCGCTTGCCGGATTCGATGCCGAGCACCGCGCCGCGCCCACCGACCCGTTCGGCGAGCGCGCCGGCGAACAGCCCGGCACCGCAGTACAGGTCGAGCGCCATCTCGCCCTCGCGCGGGCGCAGTCCGTCGAGCACCGCCTCGACCAGCAGGTCGGCGGCCTTGGAGTGGACTTGCCAGAACCCGCCGGCGCCGACCCGCCAGGTCCGGCCGATGGCGCGTTCCCTCACGAAGGGGCGCCCGTGGACCCGGTGCACGCCCCCGGTCTTCTCGTCGACCCGCAGCACCGAGACGGGCTTGTCCAGCTCGACCAGGGGCAGCCGACCGCCCGGCTGCGGGGTGAGGATCACCTGGCGGTCGTGCGAACCCGTGGCGGCGATGGCCTCGACGGCCGCGATCCCCGGCCACTCCCGCTTCTCGACGCCCAGCTCGCTGACGCCCGGCGCGGCGATGAGACAGTGGTCGATCGGCTGTACCTCGTGCGAACGGTGCTTGCGCAGGCCCGCTCGTCCTTCGGCGTCCACCGCGTACTGAACGCGCGTCCGCCAGGCCGGCACCTGGCCCTTGGCCACCTTGTCCCCGGGCGCGGGCTCGACGGTCCCGTCCCAGCCCGCCTCCTCGGGTGTCAACCCTGCGAGGTGGCTCAACTGCTCGGCGACCACGGCGACCTTGAGACGACGCTGCGCTCCGGGGGCGGCGTGCTGCCAGTCGCAGCCGCCGCACTTGCCCGGACCGGCGTACGGGCACGGGGCAGGCACGCGATCCGGCGACGCCTGGAGGACCCGCACCGCGTCCGCGCGCAGGAAGCGGGAGTCCTCCCGCCCCTCGGTGACCCGTGCGACGACCTGCTCGCCGGGCAGTGTGTGCCGGACGAACAGCACGCGGCCCTCCGGGGTACGGGCGATGCAGTGCCCGCCGTGCGCGACGGGCCCGATCTCGACCTCGTACTCCTCGCCGACCAGCGAAGCGGTGGATGGGTTCGTCACGGGGAGGTGCTCCTGAGCCGGTGGGGTGGGGGCGGACCGCAGCCGTCCAGTCTACGTCCCCGGCCTCACGTCCTAGGGGCGAGTCCCGGCCCCGTCCTTGTTGCGAGCGGGCGGACTCACGGGACCGCGGCGCACGGAGCCCGGGGCGTTCCACTCGGCCCGCTTCCGCGCCCGCTGCCTCGCCAGCTCGGACGACTCGAGCTGGTACGGCACCGAGGTCACCATCACACCCGGGGTGAACAGCAGCCGGCCCTTGAGCCGGAGCGCGCTCTGGTTGTGCAGCAGGTGCTCGTACCAGTGGCCGACGACGTACTCGGGGATGTAGACGCTGACCACATCGCGCGGGCTCTCCCGGCGGAGCCGCTTCACGTACTCGATGATCGGCCGGGTGATCTCGCGGTAGGGCGAGTCGAGGACCTTCAGCGGCACGTCGATGCCGCGCCGTGCCCACTCCTCCCGGAGCCCCTTCGTCTCGGCGGGGTCGACGTTGATGGTGAGCGCTTCCACCTCACCGGCCCGCATCACCTTGGCGTACGCGAGGGCGCGCAGCGTCGGCTTGTGGATCTTGGACACCAGGACGATGGAGTGCACGCGGGACGGGCGGACCATCTCGTCGCCCGGCTCCTCGGGTGCCGCGATCTCCTCCGACACCCGGTCGTAGTGGCGCCGGATCCCGGTCATCAGCAGATAGAACACGGCCATGCCGAGGACGGCGACGTACGCGCCGTGGCTGAACTTCGTGATCAGCACGACGACCAGCACGAGGCCGGTGAAGAAGGCTCCGAAGGTGTTGATCGCGCGGGAACGGATCATGCGCATCCGCTCGGCCGGGTTCCGCTCGGTCCTCAGGTGCCGGTTCCAGTGCCGCACCATGCCCGTCTGGCTCAGCGTGAAGGACACGAAGACGCCGACGATGTAGAGCTGGATCAGCCGGGTGGAGTCGGCCGCGTAGAAGTAGATCAGCACCGCCGCGAAGAGCGCGAGCAGCACGATGCCGTTGGAGAAGGCGAGCCGGTCGCCCCGGGTGTGGAGCTGGCGCGGCAGGTAGCGGTCCTGCGCGAGGATCGAGCCGAGCACCGGGAAGCCGTTGTACGCGGTGTTGGCCGCCAGGAACAGCACGAGCGCGGTGGCGACGGCGAGGATGACGAAGGGCAGCGAGCCGTCGCCGAAGACGGCGGCGGACACCTGGGAGATCACCGGCTGCTGGATGTATCCGGAGCCGGCGGGCTGCCCGTCGATGAGGATGTCCTTCGCGGGGTTCTCGGCCATCTTCACGTCGGTGGCGAGCGCCAGGCCGACCACACCGCAGAACATGGTGACCGCGATGCCGCCCATCAGGGCGAGTGTCGTGGCGGCGTTCTTGCTCTTGGGCTTGCGGAAGGCGGGCACCCCGTTGCTGATCGCCTCGACGCCGGTGAGCGCGGCACAGCCCGAGGAGAAGGCGCGCAGCAGCAGGAAGACGAGCGCGAAGCCGGCCAGCCCGGTCTCCTCGGCGTGGATGTCGTACCCGGCGGTGGGGGCGGACATCGAGTCGCCGAGCACGGCGGCCCGGAAGATGCCCCAGGCGATGAGGGCGAAGACGCCGGAGACGAAGACGTAGGTGGGGATCGCGAAGATCCGCCCGGATTCCCGGACGCCGCGCAGGTTCATCAAGGTCAGCAGCGTGACGATGGCCATCGCCGCGAGCACCTTGTTCTCGGCGACCCAGGGGATCGCGGAGCCGAGGTTCTCCACGCCCGAGGAGACCGACACGGCGACCGTGAGGACGTAGTCCACGAGCAGCGCGCTGGCGACGGTGAGCCCGGCCCTGGGCCCGAGGTTGGTGGTGGCGACCTCGTAGTCACCGCCGCCGCTGGGGTAGGCGCGGACGTTCTGCCGGTACGAGGCGACGACCGTGAACATGAGCACGACCACCGCGGCGGCGATCCACGGGCTGTAGGTGTAGGCCGACACGCCTGCGATGGACAGCACGAGCAGCACCTCGCCGGGTGCGTACGCCACCGACGACAGCGGGTCGGAGGCGAAGACGGGCAGCGCGATCCGCTTGGGAAGCAGTGTCTCCCCGAGCTGTGTGCTGCGCAGTGCCCTGCCGATGAGGATCCGTTTGGGCAGGTCGGTCAGTTTGGACACCAGGGGATCGTAAGCCCTCGCCATGACGGGCGCCCAGCCGCCTCCCGCAACCAGTCTCGGGCGGGTGCCGCGCCGAGCTGGGCGTATGGCGGAGCAACCACAGGGGTCCCGGAATTGGTCTTGCCGGGTAGCGTTACCGGCGACGGTAATGATCAGTGGCCGCCCCGCCCGGGGCGCGGAAAGATGAGGGACGATGCTTGCACAGGTCACAGTGGCCGCGGAAGGTGCGAGGTAGAGACCTCATGCACATCGTGATCATGGGCTGCGGGCGCGTGGGGTCCACGCTCGCGCAGTCCCTCGAGCAGCAGGGGCACACGGTCGCGGTCGTCGACCAGGACCCCACGGCCTTCCGGCGCCTGGGCTCCGGATTCGGCGGTCGCCGGGTCACCGGTGTCGGCTACGACCAGGACACCTTGCGCGAGGCGGGTATCGAGGAGGCCGGTGCGTTCGCCGCGGTCAGCAGCGGCGACAACTCCAACATCCTCGCCGCCCGGGTGGCCCGCGAGATGTTCGGCGTCGAGAACGTGGCGGCGCGCATCTACGACCCGCGTCGCGCGGAGGTCTATCAGCGGCTGGGGATCCCCACGGTGGCCACCGTACGGTGGACCGCGGACCAGATGCTGCGACGGCTGCTGCCGTCCGGGGCGGAGCCGCTGTGGCGCGATCCGAGCGGGACCGTCCAGCTCGCCGAGGTGCACCTCTCCTCCGCGTGGATCGGGGAGAGCGTCAGCAAACTGCAGGAGGAGACCGGGGTCCGCGTCGCCTTCCTCACCCGGCTGGGCGAGGCCATACTGCCGACCTCGCAGACGGTGCTGCAGGAAGGCGACCTGGTGCATGTGATGATGCGCGGCGACGAGGTGGAGAAGGTCGAGGCCGCCTTCGCCGAGGGGCCCGAGGAGGCACACGCGTGAGCGGGGCGCACGCCCTCAGCTGCTGCGGGGCGTCCGGGGCGCGGACAGGGCACGGCAACTGCCTTCGCTGCGCGGAGAATGAGGAGGCGCGATGAGGGTCGCCATTGCCGGTGCGGGCGCGGTCGGCCGCTCGATCGCCGGCGAACTGCTGGAGAACGGGCACGAGGTGCTCCTGATCGACAAGGCGCCGACCGCGATCTCGGTGGAGCGGGTGCCGCAGGCCGAGTGGCTGCTGGCGGACGCCTGTGAGATCACTTCGCTGGACGAGGCGGCGCTCCAGCGCTGCAACGTGGTCATCGCGGCGACGGGCGACGACAAGGTGAATCTGGTCGTCTCGCTGCTGGCGAAGACGGAGTACGGGGTGCCGCGGGTGGTGGCCCGGGTGAACAACCCGAAGAACGAATGGCTGTTCAACGAGTCCTGGGGCGTCGATGTCGCGGTGTCCACGCCGCGCCTGATGTCGGCGCTGGTCGAGGAGGCGGTGAGCGTCGGCGACCTGGTGCGCCTGCTGCGCTTCAGCCACGGCGACGCAAACCTGGTCGAGCTGACCCTGCCGCCGGAGTCGGCGCTCGCCGGGACCCGGGTCGGCGAGGTGGACTGGCCGGAGGACACCTCGCTGGTCACGATCATCCGCGGCAATAGGGTGCTCACGCCGAACCGCGAGGACTCGCTGGAGGCCGGGGACGAGCTGCTGTTCGTCGCGGCGCAGGCGCGCGAGGAACAGTTGGAGGATCTGCTCTCGGTGCGGCGGGAGACGACCGCCGAGAGCTGATCCGTCCCCGCCCCCGGCAGGCGTAGGACGACGTACGAAAGGCCCGGCAGCCATGGCTGCCGGGCCTTCGACGGGTCCGCTCTCCCCCATCCGCGCGCCGGGCGGAAGCGGGACGGCAGGATCAGCGCGGGGGCCGGGCCTCGCCCGCTCGTGGGGCCACCGCGTCCACGGCGTCCTGCGCGAGGCGGCCACCCGCCTCCTCGGCTTCACGTTCCGCCTGCTCCTCCGCCTCCATCTCGGCGAAGACGTCGATCGGCGGCGGCGCCTTCGCCAGGAAGACCCAGGTCAGGTAGACCGCCAGCAGGAACGGCGGGATGCCGAGCACGACCTTGACCCATCCCAGCTGGGTGGCGTCCCCCCACCAGTAGAGCGGGAACAGGATCGCCGACTTGGCCAGCAGGATCAGGCCCCACGCGTAGCTGGCCTTGGTGTACGCCCGCCGGCGGCCGGGGTTGCGGTGACGCCAGGAGAGGTTCTCCTTGAAGATCGGCCCGAGGATCAGGCCGAGCAGCGGGTAGCCGACGACCGACGTGACGATGTAGGCGACCGCGAGTCCGAGGGTGTAGAGCATCCCCGGCAGGTAGAAGTTCTTGGCGTCGCCGGACATCATCGCGAAGACCGCGCCGATGGCGACCCCGAAGACGCCGCTGAAGGCGTGCTTGAGCGTGTCCTTGCGGGCGAGGCGGGCGATGCCGAGCACCAGGGAGAGCCCGAGCGCCGCGATGGCGGAGAGGTGGATGTCCCGGTTGACGGTGTAAATCGCGATGAACACCAGGCCCGGCACGGTGGTCTCCACCATGCCCCGCACCCCGCCGAACGCCTCGAAGAGTGCGGCCTCGGTAACGGTCCTGGCCTGCGCGTCGTCGGACCCGGCCCCCCGGCCCGCTTCCTGGTCGTCGGTTTCTCTGTCCCGAAAGGTCACCCGCTACTCCTGTCCGAGCGGTCGCAGTTCGTACTTCGGATTGAAGAGCACCCTACGGCCGTGGCTCATCGAGATCCGACCGGACGCGACGAGTTTGCGGCCCGGTTCTATGCCGACGATGGAGCGTCGGCCGAGCCAGACGACGTCGAGCGCGGCCGAGCCGTCGAACAGCTCGGCCTCAAGTGCGGGCACTCCGGCCCGCGGTCGCAGGGTGACGGTCCGCAACGTCCCGGTGACCATCACGATCTGGCGGTCACCGCAGTCGCAGATCCGGGTGCACCCCGCGGCCTGGGCGTCCTGCTGGAGCTCGTCGGCGTGCAGCTCCTCCTGGGAGAAGGACAGCCGGTCGAGCATCCGGCGGAAACGTCCGATCGGCTTCTCGGAACGAGGAACAGCGCTCATACGGGAAGCGTACCGGGGGCGGGCCCGCCGGATCCTCGTAGCGGTATCCCAATTCCTTACCGCTCGAAGCGGTATCCCATCCCGGGCTCGGTGACGAAGTGCCGGGGGCGCGAGGGGTCGGCCTCGAGCTTGCGGCGCAGCTGGGCCATGTAGACCCGGAGGTAGTTGGTCTCGGTGCCGTACGAGGGCCCCCAGACCTCCTGGAGCAGCTGCTTCTGGCTGACCAGTCGGCCCGTGTTGCGGACCAGCACCTCCAGCAGGTGCCACTCGGTGGGGGTCAGGCGGATGTCCCGGCCCCCGCGGTTGACCTTCTTGGCGGCCAGGTCGACCGTGAAGCCGTCGGTCTCGATGACCACGGGCTCCTCGGCGGCGGCCGTGGGTTCGGCGCGGCGTACCGCGGCCCGCAGCCGGGCGAGCAGCTCATCCATCCCGAACGGCTTGGTCACGTAGTCGTCGGCGCCGGCGTCGAGGGCCTCGACCTTCTCGTCGGAGGTCTGGCGCGCGGAGAGGACCAGGATCGGCACGCGGGTCCAGCCCCGCAGCCCCTTGATGACCTCCACGCCCTCCATGTCGGGCAGACCGAGGTCGAGGACGACCACGTCAGGGTGGCGGGCGGCGGCCAGCTGGAGCGCGGTCGCGCCGTCGGGGGCGGCGTCCACCTCGTACTTGCGCGCCTTGAGGTTGATGACGAGCGCTCGGACGATCTGCGGCTCGTCCTCCACCACCAGCACCCGCGTCATGTGTGTCGCCTTTCTGTCGTACGGGGGCGTACGGGCATCTCGCGCGTCGTCGTGCCGTACGCCCTCATGAGGTGGCCGTGGCCGGGAGGTCCGGGCGGACGAGCGGACGGCCGTGGGCGGCGCGCAGGGTCAGCACCATGGTCATGCCGCCGCCGGGCGTGTCCTCGGCCGAGAGGGTGCCGCCCATCGACTCGGCGAAGCCACGGGCGACGGCGAGGCCGAGCCCGACGCCGGCACCGCGCGGGGCATCGCCGTGGCGCTGGAAGGGCTCGAAGATGCGGTCCTTGTCGCCGTCGGGGACGCCGGGGCCACGGTCGACCACCCGGACCTCGACGCGCTCGCCGAGCGCGCTTGCGGAGACCAGCACCTGCTGCCCGTCCGGGCTGTACTTCACGGCGTTCTCAACGATGTTCGCCACGCTGCGCTCCAGCAGCCCCTTGTCGACGTCGACCATCGGCAGGTTCTCGGGAATCTCGAGGACGACGCTGCCGTCGGGCACCCCGCCGAGCGCCATGGGCACCACCTCGTCGAGATCCGCTTCGCGGATCAGCGGGGTGACGGTGCCCGTCTGCAGCCGGGACATGTCCAGCAGGTTCCCGACCAGGTGGTCCAGGCGGTCCGCGCCCTCCTCGATACCGGCGAGCAGCTCCGCCTCGTCCTCCTCGGACCAGGCGACGTCGTCGGAGCGGAGGGATGTCACGGCGGCCTTGATGCCGGCCAGTGGGGTGCGCAGGTCGTGGGAGACGGCGGCGAGCAGGGCGGTACGGATGCGGTTGCCCTCGGCGAGTTCACGGGCCTGCGCGGCCTCGCCCACCAGCCGCTGGCGGTCGAGGACGACGGCGGCCTGCGCGGCGAAGGCCGCCAGCACCCGGCGGTCCTCGGCGGGCAGCACCCGCCCGCTGAGCGCCAGTGCCATGTGGTCGCCGACCGGGACGTCGACCTCGGCGTCCTCGGGGCGGGTGAGCGGGCGGCCGTCGCCCACACTGCCCGCGCAGGTCCACGGGTCGACCTCGCTCTGCCGTTCCAGCAGGGCCACCGAGTCCATGCCGAACGTCTCGCGGACCCGCTCCAGCAGGGCCTCCAGGCTCGTGTCACCGCGCAGCACACTGCCGGCGAGGAAGGAGAGGATCTCGGACTCGGCGCGCAACCGGGCGGCCTGGTGGGTGCGCCGGGCCGCCAGATCGACCACCGACGCCACGGACACCGCGACCGCGAAGAAGACCGCGATGGCGACGATGTTCTCGGGGTCGGCGATGGTCCAGGTGTGGGTGGGCGGGGTGAAGTAGTAGTTGAGCAGCAGCGAGCCGATGGTCGCCGAGGCCAGTCCGGGCAGCAGTCCGCCGAGCAGGGCGGCGCCCACGGTCAGGGCGAGGAACAGCAGTACCTCGTTGGCCAGCCCGCTACCGGTCTCCAGGCTGGTCAGCAGCAGTGTCATCAGCACCGGACCCAGCGCGCCGACCAGCCAGCCGGCGACGATCCGGGGGCGCCCCAGCCGGGCGCGACGGGTGACGGGCAGGTTGCGGCCCTTGGCGACCTCGTCGTGGGTGACGATGTGGACGTCGAGGTCGGGGCCGGAGTCGCGGGCCACGGTGGAGCTGACGCCCGGGCCGAAGATGTACTGCCAGCTGCGGCGGCGGCTGGCGCCGAGCACGATCTGGGTGGCGTTGACCCCGCGGGCGAATTCCAGCAGCGCCTCGGGCACGTCGTCGCCGATGACGTGGTGAAAGGTGCCGCCGAGGTCCTCGACCAGGGTCCGCTGGACCGCCAGCTCCTTGGGCGAGGCCGAGGTCAGCCCGTCGCTGCGGGAGATGTAGACGGCCAGGACCTCGCCACCGGCCCCCTTGGTGGCCATCCGGGCGGCGCGGCGGATGAGCGTACGGCCCTCGGGCCCGCCGGTGAGGCCGACGACGATCCGCTCGCGGGAGCCCCAGATGGTGGAGACCTCGTGCTCGCTGCGGTATTGCTGCAGGTAGGCGTCGACCCGGTCGGCGGTCCACAGCAGTGCCAGCTCGCGCAGGGCGGTGAGGTTGCCGGGCCGGAAGTAGTTGGACAGGGCCGCGTCCACCTTGTCGGGGGTGTAGATGTTGCCGTGGGCCATCCGGCGGCGCAGCGCCTGGGGCGACATGTCGACCAGCTCGATCTGGTCGGCCCGGCGCACCACATCGTCGGGGACCGTCTCGCGCTGCCGGACGCCGGTTATGGTCTCCACGACGTCGCCCAGCGACTCCAGGTGCTGGATGTTGACGGTGGAGATGACGTCGATGCCCGCTTGGAGCAGCTCCTCGATGTCCTGCCAGCGCTTGGCGTTCCGGGAGCCGGGGACATTGGTGTGCGCGAGCTCGTCGACCAGGGCCACGGCGGGACGGCGTGCCAGCAGCACGTCCACGTCCATCTCGGTGAAGACGGTGTCGCGGTACACCATCTCGCGGCGCGGGATCTGTTCAAGGCCGTGCAGCATCACCTCGGTGCGCGACCGCCCGTGGCACTCGACGAAACCCACGACGCAGTCGGTGCCCCGCTCCACCCGGCGGTGCGCCTCGGCCAGCATGGCGTAGGTCTTGCCCACGCCCGGCGCCGCGCCGAGGTAGATCCTGAGCTTGCCGCGTCCCATGGCCTCATTGTCTTCGAGGGAGCCGATTCGTACGTGCTGACGACAGTACGACCGAGGGAGTGGACAAAACGGACAGAGGGTGCGCTGGCGCGGCGCCTTTGATGCAACCCTGACGGACTCCCGACGAGCCTCGCAACCACCCTCGTACGGGAGCGCTCGGACTGCCAGGATGGCCGTATGACCGAGGTACGGACCGCGCACACCGCGGACTTGGGCGACGGCGAGCTCAAGGCGATACGGGCGCTGCTCGACGCCGCCTTCGAAGGCGACTTCTCCGATACGGACTGGGACCACACGCTGGGCGGGGTGCACGCACTGGTGTGGGACGGCGACGAGCTGATCGGGCACGGGTCCGTGGTGCAGCGGCGGCTGCTGCACGCCGGCCGGGCTCTGCGCACCGGTTACCTCGAGGGCGTCGCGGTGCGCGCCGACCGCCGGCGGCAGGGGCACGGCGCGGCCGTGCTGGAAGCGCTGGAACGGGTGGTGCACCAGGCGTACGACCTGGGCGCGCTGTCCACGTCCGACGACGCGGCCGGCTTCTACGCCGCGCGTGGCTGGCAGCGGTGGCAGGGCCCGACCTGCGTGCTCGCCCCGTCGGGGATCGAGCGCACCGAGGAGGACGACGGGAGCACGTACGTCCTGCCCGCGTCGGTGACGCCGGATGTGACCGGTGTGCTGGTGTGCGACTGGCGGGACGGCGACGTCTGGTAGCCGCGCGGATGCCGAGACGGCCCGCCCCCTGCCGGTGACGGGCCGCCCCATGGAGCCGGTCGGCTCCGCCGGTCAGCTCTCCATGAACTGCTTCAACGCGAGGTTGAGCTCCAGCACATTGACGTGCGGCTCACCGAGGAAGCCCGCGGTGCGCCCCTCGGTGTGCTCCGTGACCAGCCTGGCCACCTCTGCCTTGCCCAGGCCGTTCGCCCGGGCGACGCGCCCCACCTGGATCTCGGCGTAGGCCGGGGAGATGTGCGGGTCGATGGCGGAGGCGGAGCCGGTGACCGCGTCCTTGGGAACCTCGGACTCGGGCACGCCGTTGAACTCGGCCACCTGCTTCTTGGCGGCCTTGACCGTCTTGACCAGCGTCGGGTCACTGGCGCCGAGCTGGCTGGAGCCGGTGGTGAGCGGGTCGTAGCCGCTGTTGGACGGACGCGGCTGGAACCACTTCGGGTCGGGCTTGTCGGTGCCCTTGAGGTTCCAGCTCTGGCCGATCAGTGCGGAGCCGACCTCCTTGCCCCCCACCGTGACCATCGAGCCGTTGGCCTGGTCGTGGAAGGCCGCCTGCGCGATGCCCGTGACGACCAGCGGATAGACGATGCCGGTCACGACGGTCAGGACGAGCAGGACGAGCAGCGCGCGCAACGATGCCCAGATCAGCCGGGCGGTGTTCGATACGGAGTCGTTCATGAGGTCAGTCACCCGATCCCGGGGATCGCAGAAATGAGCAGGTCGATGATCTTGATGCCGATGAAGGGCGCGATCAGCCCGCCGAGGCCGTAGATCCCCAGGTTCCGGCGGAGCATCTTGTCCGCGCTGAGCGGCCGGTAGCGCACGCCCTTCAGGGCGAGGGGCACCAACGCGACGATGATCAGCGCGTTGAAGACGACCGCGGAGAGGATCGCGGACTGCGGCGAGGCCAGGCCCATGATGTTGAGCTTGTCCAGGCCCGGGTACGCCACCGCGAACATCGCCGGGATGATCGCGAAGTACTTCGCGACGTCGTTGGTGATGGAGAAGGTGGTCAGCGCGCCGCGGGTGATGAGCAGCTGCTTGCCGATCTCGACGATCTCGATGAGCTTGGTCGGGTTGGAGTCCAGGTCCACCATGTTCCCGGCCTCCTTGGCGGCCGAGGTGCCGGTGTTCATGGCCACGCCGACATCCGCCTGGGCCAGCGCCGGCGCGTCGTTCGTACCGTCGCCGGTCATGGCGACCAGCTTGCCGCCCGCCTGTTCCCGCTTGATCAGCGCCATCTTGTCCTCGGGCGTGGCCTCGGCGAGGAAGTCGTCCACGCCCGCCTCGTCCGCGATGGCTCGGGCGGTCAGCGGGTTGTCACCCGTGATCATGACCGTACGGATGCCCATCCGACGCAGCTCCGCGAACCGCTCCCACATGCCGTCCTTGACCACGTCCTTGAGGTGGATGACCCCCAGCACCCGCGCGCCCTTGCCGTCCTCTTCGGCGACGAGCAGCGGGGTGCCACCCTCTTCCGAGATCGAGTTGGCGAAGGTGTAGGCCTCGTCCGGCACACTCCCGCCCCGCTCGCGGACCCACGAGATGACCGAGCCGGACGCGCCCTTACGGACCTTGCGCATGGCCCCGTTCTCGACGAGGTCCACACCCGACATCCGGGTCTGGGCGGTGAAGGGCACCCACTCGGCGTGCCCGAGCTCGCCCTCGTGCCGCTCGCGCAGGCCGTACTTCTCCTTGGCGAGCACGACGACCGAGCGGCCCTCGGGGGTCTCGTCCGCGAGCGAGGACAGTTGGGCGGCGTCCGCGACCTCGGCTGCGGTGGTGCCCTTGACCGGTACGAACTCGGCCGCCTGGCGGTTGCCGAGGGTGATGGTGCCGGTCTTGTCGAGCAGCAGCGTGGACACGTCCCCCGCGGCCTCGACCGCACGCCCGGACATGGCCAGCACATTGCGCTGCACCAGCCGGTCCATGCCCGCGATGCCGATCGCGGACAGCAGCGCGCCGATGGTCGTCGGGATCAGGCAGACCAGCAGCGCGGTCAGCACGATCAGCGACTGCTCCGCGCCCGCGTAGATGGCGAACGGCTGCAGGGTGACGACGGCGAGCAGAAAGACGATCGTCAGGGACGCGAGCAGGATGTTCAGCGCGATCTCGTTCGGCGTCTTCTGCCGCGCGGCGCCTTCGACGAGGCCGATCATCCGGTCGATGAAGGTCTCGCCCGGCTTCGTCGTGATCGTGACGACGATACGGTCGGACAGCACCTTCGTACCGCCCGTGACCGCCGACCGGTCGCCGCCGGACTCCCGGATGACCGGGGCCGACTCACCCGTGATGGCCGACTCGTCCACGGACGCGACGCCTTCGACGACGTCCCCGTCACCCGGGATGATGTCACCGGCCTCGCAGACCACCAGATCGCCGACGTGCAGCTCGGTACCGGGCACCCGCTCCTCGGCGCCGTCCTTGAGCCGGCGCGCGACGGTGTCGGTCTTGGCCTTGCGCAGGGTGTCGGCCTGGGCCTTGCCGCGGCCTTCGGCCACGGCCTCCGCCAGGTTGGCGAACACCACGGTCAGCCACAGCCAGCCGGTGATCATCCAGCCGAACCAGTCGGCCGGATCCAGAGCCGCGAGCACCGTCGTCACGATGGAGCCGATCTCGACCACGAACATGACCGGGGACTTGACCATGATCCGCGGGTTGAGCTTCCGGAACGCCTCCGGCAGCGATGTGACCAGGTGTTTGGGGTCGAATAGACCCCCGCTGACGCGCCCGCCGCCGGGGCCACGCCCGGTGGGTGCGGCCTGGTGCGGAGCCAGGGTCACAGGGGGAATGGACATGGGGTGAGGTTCTTCCGTGGTGACGTCTCTGGTCGTGTCGGTCGTCATGCCGTCAGCCCTTCGGCGAGCGGGCCGAGCGCCAGGGCAGGGAAGAACGTCAGACCCGTGATGATCAGGATCGCTCCCACCAGCAACCCGGTGAACAGCGGCTTCTCGGTGCGCAGGGTGCCTACGGTGGCCGGGACCGGCTTCTGCTCGGCGAGCGATCCGGCGAGCGCCAGCACGAACACCATGGGCAGGAACCGGCCCAGCAGCATGCAGATGCCGAGCGCGGTGTTGTGGTACGGGGTGTTGGCGGCGAAGCCGGCGAACGCACTGCCGTTGTTGTTGGATCCGGAGGTGTACGCGTACAGCACCTCGGAGAAGCCGTGTGCGCCCACGTTCGTCATCGACGACTCGCCCGTGCCGAGCGCCATCGCCAGCGCCGTACCGATCAGCACGAGGGCCGGGGTGACAAGGATGTAGCAGGCGGCGAGCTTGATCTCCCGGGTGCGGATCTTCTTGCCCAGGTACTCGGGTGTCCGGCCGACCATCAGACCCGCGATGAAGACCGCGATGACGGCCATGATCAGCATCCCGTAGAGGCCGGATCCGACGCCGCCGGGCGCGATCTCGCCGAGCATCATGCCCAGCAGCAGCACCCCGCCGCTCAGCCCGCCGAACGAGTCGTGGAAGGAGTTGACGGACCCGGTCGACGTCATGGTCGTCGACACCGCGAACAACGACGACGCCCCTTCGCCGAACCGCTGCTCCTTGCCCTCCATCGCGCCGCCCGCGAGCTGGGAGGCGGTGCCCGGGTGGGCGAACTCCAGCCACGTGACGGCCAGGACACCGGCGAACCAGATGACCGCCATGGCGGAGACGATCGCGTACCCCTGCTTGACGCTGCCGACCATCCTGCCGAAGGTCCGCGGCAGCGAGAACGGGATCAGCAGCAGGAGGAAGATCTCCAGCAGGTTGGAGAAGCCGCCCGGGTTCTCGAACGGGTGCGCGGAGTTGGCGTTGTAGTAGCCGCCGCCGTTGGTGCCCAGGTCCTTGATGGCCTCCTGGGAGGCCACGGCGCCGGGGCTGAGGGCCTGCTTGTCACCGGTCAGCGTGGTGATGTGGTGGATGTCGCCGAAGTTCTGCACCGCACCGAGCGTGACGAGCACGATCGCCGCGACGACGGATATCGGCAGCAGGATCCGGATGGTGCCGCGCACCATGTCGGCCCAGAAGTTGCCGAGTTCGCCGGTGCGGGAGCGGGCGAAGCCGCGCACCAGCGCGACCGCCACGGCGATGCCGACGGCCGCGGACACGAAGTTCTGCACCGCCAGACCGGCGGTCTGGGTGACATGGCTCATGGCCGACTCACCCGAGTACGACTGCCAGTTGGTGTTCGATACGAACGACGCGGCCGTGTTGAACGCCTGATCCGGTGAGATCGGCGCGAAGCCCAACGACAGCGGCAGATCGTCCTGGACCCGCTGGAGCAGATAGAGGAACAGCACTCCCACGAGCGAGAACGCCAGGACCGCCCGCAGGTACGCGGGCCAGCGCATCTCGACGTCCGGGTTGGCACCGACCGAACGGTAGATCCACCGCTCGACACGAAGGTGCTTCTTGGCGCCGAACACGGCGGCCATGTAGTCGCCGAACGGCCGGTGCACCAGGGCGAGCGCGGCTATGAGCGTGGACGCCTGGAGCACGTCAGCGAGGACGGGGCTCATAGAGCCCGGAGCGGCAGCGAGTGATGTCACAGTCAGAATCTCTCGGGGAAGACGAGGGCGAGGACCAGATAGCCCAGCAGAGCGACGGCCACGACGAGGCCGACGATGTTCTCGGCGGTCACAGCTTCGCCACCCCCTTGGCGATGAACGCCACCAGCGCGAAGACCGCGATCGTGGTGAGGACGAAGGCCACATCGGCCATCGCGTACTCCTAGTGAAGTTCGGACCTGCAATGACCCCTAGAGCTAACCGTTGATGCGAGCGTTGCTGGCCGCCGTTGACGGCTCCCTTACGGCCATTGGCGCGGCTTTGACGGCTTCCTGACGGGCATCGCCCTGATCTGCGTGAACAGCGGTGGGCCGTACCCCGAACAGCGGCCTGCGGCCCGTCGACAGGGGTGAATTCAGGCCATCCCCGGGCTCGGTGGCGCCCCTCAGACGGCGCCTGCCCGCCGCCGTGCGTATCGGCCGGCAACGCCAGGTCGCGTGTCGACCGCGTCAAGAAGCGCCGAGTCGCCGCTCAGAACGCGTCAAGACGTGCCCCCGAGCCGCAGCGACGGGCTTCGCTGGGTCGGACGCCACGGCGATCCGGTCGTGGCGGCGATCCGTACACCCGAGGTTGGGAGCATGATCCTTCCCTTGTGGTACCGGCACGGCACCACAGGCCCCGTGCCCGACCCGGTCCCCAGCCCGCTGGTCTGGGCGGCTGCGCTCACGGGCTCCCTGGTGATCTTGTTGGTGCTGGGAGTGACCGGCGGGCTGCACCGCTCGCTGCTCGCCCTGGCGACCTTCGGCGCCCTCGCCGTGATCCTGGGCCTGTGCGGGCGCGCCGTCGCGGCGCCGGGTACGGCCGCGGTGTGCTGGCTGCTCTACAACGGCTTCGTGGTGGTTCCGCAGGGCGAACTCAGCTGGAACGGGCCCGTGGACGCCACGCGGCTTGGCCTGCTGATCGGTCTCGCCTTGCTCGGCACCGGGATCGCGCGGGTGGCCGATGCGGTCGGCGCCTATCGGCGGATCACGCCACACGCCACGGGGCGCGACACGTTCAGGTGATTCGCGTGGCGCTCGTCTCGGTAGGGCGCCGCGCATTCCGACCGCCTGTTGACGCCGTGCGGCCGTTCGGCGGAACTGCTCCCGGACACCGGTTTCCTACCATCCTGCTGTGTGACCTGGCTCCCCAAGGCGGCACTCCTGGGACGCCCGCTGCGTACCGAGCAGATGGGAGAGACGCTGCTGCCGAAGCGGCTGGCCCTGCCGGTGTTCTGCAGCGACCCGCTCTCCTCGGTCGCGTACGCCACCGAGGAGATCCTGCTGATCCTCGCGCTCGCCGGCACCGCGTTCCTCGATCTCGCCTGGTACGTGGGCGTCGTCATCGTGGTGCTGCTGGCCGTGGTCGTCACCTCGTACCGGCAGACCTGCCACGCCTATCCCAACGGCGGTGGAGCGTACGCCGTCAGCTCCGACAACCTCGGACAGACGGCCTCTCTCACCGCCGGCAGCGCCCTGCTCGTGGACTATGTGCTGACCGTCGCCGTCTCCGTGGTCGCCGGCGTCGCCGCGATCACCTCGGCGATCCCCGAAGCCTCCGAGCACGCCGTCTCCATGTCGGTCGGCTTCGTCGTGCTGCTGGCGCTGGTGAACCTGCGCGGGATCAGGGAGACCGGGCGGGCGTTCGCGATCCCCACCTACGGCTTCGTGCTGGGCATCTACACGATGTTCGCGGTCGCCGCGGTGCGGCTGGCCGGTGGCGCCGACATCCACGCGGAGTCCGCCGACCTGCCGATCCACGCGACGGGCAGCTTCACCGGGATCGCTCTGGTCTTCCTGGCCATGCGGGCGTTCGCCTCCGGCTGCACCGCGCTGACCGGCGTCGAGGCGATCAGCAACGGCGTGCCGTCCTTCACCAAGCCCAAGTCCCGCAACGCCGCCACCACACTAGCGATCATGGGCGTGTTCTCGGTCACCATGTTCGCCGGCATCACGACCCTGGCACTGGTCTACGAGGTGCACGTCGCCGACGACCCCACCGAACTGGGCCTGCCCGCCGACGCCGACCAGGCCACGGCCCTGGCGCAGATCGCCAAGGCGACGTTCGGGGACGCGGAGTTCTTCTTCTACTACGTGCAGGCGGCCACGGCCGGAATCCTGATCCTTGCCGCCAACACCGCCTACAGCGGCTTCCCGATGCTGGCCTCGATCCTCGCTCAGGACCGGTATCTGCCCCGCCAGCTGCACAACCGTGGCGACCGGCTGGTCTTCTCCAACGGCATCATCCTGCTGTCACTGGCCGCCATCGGGCTCATCGTCGCCTTCGACGCCGATGTCTCGGCGATCATCCAGCTCTACATCATCGGCGTCTTCGTCTCCTTCACGCTCTCCCAAGCCGGCATGGTCAAGCACTGGAACAAGCTGCTGCCCGGGACCTACGACCTCAAGGAGAGGCGCCGGATCCACCGCTCGCGGATCATCAACGCCATCGGGGCGACCTTCACCGGCATCGTGCTGGTGATCGTGCTGAGCACCAAGTTCACCCACGGTGCGTACATCGTCACCATCGCCATGCCGCTGCTCTTCTTCACCATGAAGGGCGTGCGACGGCACTACGACGCGGTCGCGGCCGAGCTGGCCGTGGCCCCGGACGCCCGCCCCGAACGCCCCTCGCGCAACCACGCCATCATCCTGGTGTCCAAGATCCACGCCCCCACCCTGCGAGCGGTCGGCTACGCCAAGTCCATCAACCCGGACACCCTGGTGGCGCTGACCATCCGGGTGGACCCGGCGGAGACCGACGCACTGCGCCGCGAGTGGGACGCCCACGAGACCGAGGTGCCCCTCATCGTCCTCGACTCGCCGTATCGCGAGATCAGCCGCCCGGCCCTGGAGTACGTGCGCGACCTGCGGCGGGAAAGCCCCCGGGACGTGGTCACGGTCTTCATCCCCGAGTACGTACTGGGCCGCTGGTGGGGCCAACTCCTGCACAACCAGAGCGCGCTGCGCCTCAAGGCCCGGCTGCTGTTCACCCCGGGAGTCATGGTCACCAGCGTGCCCTACCTGCTGCGTTCCCAGGATCGCCAGCACACGTGAGACGGCGCTTCTGACGCGCTCTTAACACGAGAGCCCCTGGAACGGACCGCTGTCGGGGCTTTCCTCCGGGAAGGCGTCATGGACGCGCAAATGAACCGGCCACCGCCTTCTGACGGGCTCCGGCCACGCCTAGATTCCTGTCCCCGAGGCCACCGGAAGTCCCAGGTGCGGACGCCTCCCACGCCCGCACCGCACTACGAAGGGCCCCAGGTCACTGATGCTTCAGTCCGCCCCCGACCAAGCCCGGTCGACCCACGAGGAAAGCACCTCGCCCCCAACTCCCCGCCCGCATGGCCGGAGCCGCCGGGGCGTCTCAGGTCTGCTGGACCCCGTCCAGTTGCTGAGGTCGTTCCCCGAGGCGCTGCGCAAGCTGCACCCCCGGACGATGGTGAAGAACCCGGTGCTCTTCGTCGTCCAGACCGGCTCGGCGCTCACCACCCTGTCCGCGCTCTTCAACCCCAGCATCTTCGCCTGGCTGATCAGCTGCTGGCTGTGGCTGACGGTGGTCTTCGCCAACCTCGCCGAGTCCGTCGCCGAGGGCCGTGGCAAGGCCCAGGCCGAGACGCTGCGCAGGGCGCGTACGGACACCGTCGCGCTGCGGCTGCGCTCCTGGCGGGTCGGCATGGATCTGGCGATGGCCGAGACGGAGACCGTCGCCGCCTCCGAACTGCGGCTGTTCGACTTCGTCCTGGTCGAGGCCGGGGAGCTGGTCCCCGCCGACGGCGAGGTCGTCGACGGCGTCGCGGCCGTGGACGAGTCGGCGATCACCGGCGAATCCGCGCCGGTCATCCGGGAGTCGGGCGGCGACCGCACCGGGGTCACCGGTGGTACGACCGTGCTCTCGGACTGGATCGCCGTCCGCGTCACCGCCAAGCCCGGCCACAGCTTCATGGACCGGATGATCGCCCTCATCGAAGGCGCCACCCGGCAGAAGACCCCGAATGAGATCGCGCTGCACATCCTGCTCTGCGCGCTGACCGTGATCTTCACCCTCGCGGTCGTCACGCTCCAGCCCATGGCCATCTACGCGGGTGTCGAGCAGTCCACGACGGTGCTGGTCGCCCTGCTGGTGGCACTCATCCCGACGACCATCGGCGCGCTGCTGTCCGCGATCGGCATCGCGGGCATGGACCGGCTGGTGCAGCGCAATGTGCTGGCCATGTCCGGGCGTGCGGTCGAGGCCGCGGGGGACGTGAACACGCTGCTGCTCGACAAGACCGGCACCATCACCCTCGGCAACCGCCAGGCGGTCGGCTTCGTACCGCTCCCCGGAGTCGCCGAGGTGCAGCTGGCCGACGCGGCCCAGCTGGCCTCGCTGGCCGACGACACACCGGAGGGCCGCTCGATCGTCGTGCTGGCCATGGAGCGGTTCGGTCTGCAGACCCCGGCCGAAGGGGAGCTCGGACACGCGCAGTTCGTCCCGTTCAGCGCCCACACGAGGATGAGCGGCGTCGACATCGAGTGGGGCGACGGCGTCACCTGCCGGATCCGCAAGGGCGCCGCCGCGTCGGTGGAAGACTGGGTCGCCGAGCAGGGCGGCGGCGTCCCGGCCGAGGCGGACTCGTTCGCGAACGGCATCGCCGCCGCCGGCGGCACCCCGCTGCTTGTCGCCGTGCACGATGCGAACGGCGCGCGGGTGCTGGGCGTCGTCCACCTCAAGGACGTGGTCAAGGACGGCATCCGCGAGCGGTTCGCGGAGCTGCGTCGGATGGGCATCCGTACGGTCATGATCACGGGTGACAACCCGCTGACCGCCCGGGCCATCGCGGACGAGGCGGGCGTGGACGACTTCCTCGCCGAAGCCACGCCCGAGGACAAGATGGCGCTGATCAAGCGGGAACAGGCGGGCGGCAAGCTGGTCGCCATGACCGGCGACGGTACGAACGACGCGCCGGCGCTGGCCCAGGCGGATGTCGGCGTGGCCATGAACACCGGCACCTCGGCCGCCAAGGAGGCCGGGAACATGGTGGACCTGGACTCCAACCCGACCAAGCTCATCGAGATCGTCGAGATCGGCAAGCAGCTGCTCATCACCCGCGGCGCGCTGACCACCTTCTCCATCACCAACGACGTCGCGAAGTACTTCGCGATCATCCCGGCGATGTTCGCGGTGGCGTACCCGGGCCTGGACAAGCTCAACATCATGGGCCTGCACAGCCCGACCTCGGCCATCACCTCGGCCATCACCTCGGCCATCATCTTCAACGCCCTGATCATCATCGCGCTGATCCCGCTGGCGCTCGCGGGCGTCCGCTACACACCGTCCTCGGCACACGCGCTGCTCCGCCGCAACCTCCGCATCTACGGACTCGGCGGTCTGGTGCTCCCGTTCATCGGCATCAAACTCATCGACCTGCTCGTCGTGCGCTTCATCCCAGGACTCGGGTGACGCTGCCCACGGTCAGAGGCACTGGTCGCGGCCGCCTGACAGGCCGTGACGTGAGTGGGGCCCGGCCGGGGCGAACCGGCCGGGCCCGCTCAGGATGCCGCCACAGACGCTCGGGGTCCCTTGGGGAGGTAGCTGGGACCAGCGTCAGCGCACCTCGCTGATCTCCGGTCCTCGCTGCAGCCGGTCCACGCCACCCGCGAACCGCGAACCCTCGACCGTGTCCTGCTGGACACCTTCCGGCACCATCTGCGCGTCGGTCGGCAGCTTGAGAACGATCGGGTCCCGCGGCGCCATCGGCCCGTCTCCACGCACCACGACGGTGTCCCTGAAGATCTGCTCCAGCAGTCCGGCGGCCTGCGGCTGCACTGCGCCCTGGCCCGAGATCACACCGCGCAGGAACCAGCGCGGCCCGTCGACGCCGACGAAGCGCACCAGCTGCACGCCGTTGGTACCGTCCGGCAGCTGTACGGGCACCTGAGCGCGGAGCTCCCAGCCGAGCGGGCCCTCGACCTCGTCGACGATGCCGCCCTGCTGCGTGATTCCGGCGCGGATCTCCTCGCGCACCTCGCCCCAGATGCCTTCCCGCTTGGGTGCCGCGAACGCCTGCAGCTGTACGGCGCTGTCCCGCACGACCACGGTCGCCGCGACGATCGCGTCCCCGGCGACCTCGACCCGCAGCTCCATGCCCTCGACCCCGGGGACGAAGAAGCCGCCCAGGTCGATCCGGCCCTCCGCGGGTTCCCGTACCTCGGAGATGTCCCACGGGCCGTCGGGGCGCGGCGCCGGCGGCAGGTTCACCCTGCGATGCTGGCCGGTGTCCGACACCGCGCCGTCCGACTCGAACTCGTCCGAGCCCACGCCGTCGGCCAGCTCGCCGGCTGTGCCCGCAGTCTCTTGAGCGTCTGCGCGTCCCTTGCGACGACGTCCGAACACGTCACTGTCCTTCCCGGTCGGCAACGACCGCTGCGTAATCAATTCCCCCGGTGGAGCCGTCCACCGCGGCATGCCCCCCGGTGGACCCGAAGCCCCCGTCGCCCCGTGCCGAGCCGGGAAGCTCCGCCACCTCGTGGAATCGCACCTTCTCGACCTGCTGGACGATCAGTTGGGCGATCCGGTCGAACCGCTCGAACCGCACGGTCTCCCGCGGATCGAGATTGACCACGATCACCTTGATCTCTCCACGGTACCCGGCATCGACCGTCCCGGGCGCATTCACGAGGGCGACGCCACAGCGGGCGGCGAGACCCGAGCGCGGATGCACAAAGGCCGCGTACCCGTCGGGCAGCGCGAGAGCCACCCCGGTGGGCAGGACGGCCCGCTCGCCGGGGGCCAGCTCGGCGGGCCGGGTGGTGACGAGATCGACGCCCGCGTCGCCCGGGTGACCATACGCCGGAATCGGCACCTCCGGGTCGAGTCGACGGATCAGCACATCGACAGGATGACGGCTCACGGGTTCACCTCGAAGGCTCGTGCCACCCTGACCTGGTCCGGGTCAGCGAGTGCGGCCTTGATCTCCGCGTCCCGCCCGTTCTCGATGAAGTGGTCGACCTTGACCTCTATGAACACGGCCTGGGCGCGTACCGCGACCGGTCCGTCGGGCCCGCCGATCCGGCCGACCGCGCGGCAGTAGATCTTGCGACTGTGCACCGCCGTGACCTGCGCATCCAGGTGCAGCACCGTGTCCACCGGCACCGGACGCACGAAGTCCGTCTCCAGCCGCCCGGTCACCGCGATCACCCGGAGCAGCCAGTTGAGCGAGCCGAGCGTCTCGTCCAGAGCGGTGGCCAGGACGCCGCCGTGCGCGAGACCGGGGGCACCCTGGTGTGCGGGCTTGACGGTGAACTCCGCGGTGACGCTCACACCCTCGCCGGCGCGCGCCGCAAGGCCCAGCCCGTGCGCCTGCTTCCCGCCACAGCCGAAACACTGGTCGTAGTGCGAGCCGAGGAGCTCCCCCGGCGCGGGTGCGTCGGGGTGCCGCACCGGCGGTGCGGCGTCGGCCGGGGCCTTAAACGATGCAGTTGGTCCACTCACGAGTGCTGACCATACCCGCGCCCGGGGCGCGGGAGCGCAGCCGTGCCAAGCTTGTGGACATGCCGTCCTATGAAGAACGTCTGACCGCCCCCCGGTCGTGGTGGATCGTCGCGGTCCTCGCCGGGGTTTCGCTCGGACTGATCCTGCTCCCCCTCGGCGTCCTGCCGATGCTGGCCGGGGTCGTCGGCGGCTCGGCCCTCGCGGCGGCGGCGGTCAGCGCCTACGGCTCGGTGCGGATCCGGGTGGTGGCGGGCTCGCTGGTCGCGGGGGACGCGCGGATTCCGGTGGACGCCCTCGGGGCCGCCGAGGTGCTGGACGCCGACGAGGCGGTCGCCTGGCGGACGTACAAGGCCGATCCGCGGGCGTATCTGGTGCTGCGCAGCTACATTCCCACCGCACTGCGGGTGGAGATCACGGATCCGGACGACCCGACACCGTATGTGTATCTGTCGACCCGGGATCCGCAAGGGCTGGCCACGGCGCTGTCGGCGCACCGGACCTGAGCCGCGTCCTCGGCGGGGTCACCCCTCTTCGTGCCGCGGGGGCGCTTCCTCGTGCTTCTGGAGCGCCTTCGGGCTGCCCGGCTCCTCGAGCTGCGGGTGCGGCCCGGCGGACGGCAGGGCGTCCCATGGCACCTGGTGCTTGCGCAGATCCCGGCGGACCTTCTCCGCCAGCCTCTTGGTGTCGCGCCGGTTCATCACGGCCCCGACCGCGGCCCCCACCATGAACGGCAGCAGGTTGGGCATGTTGCGCACCGACCGTTTCAGGATCTGCTGCCGCAGCTGCCGCTTCAGCTGGCCGCCGAGGGCGGCATTGACGCTGGCGGGCTTGGCGACATCGATTCCGCGCTCCTCGGTCCAGGCGGTGAGATACGCGGTGGCACGCTGCTTCGCGGTCCCCGGCGCCCGTAGGCCGTAGACCTCGTGCAGCTCGGCGATGAGCTTGATCTCCACGGTCGCGACGCCGACGATCTCGGTCGCGAGCTCGGCGGTCATCGCGGGCGGCACCGGCAGCATCGCCGCGGTCCCCACGCCCGCGCCCACGGCCGCCGACCCCTTCATCGCGCCCGCGACCAGCCGGTCGGCGATCTGCTCCGGCCCCAGGCCCGGGAACTGGCGGCGCAACGTGTCCAGGTCTCGGACCGGGACGCGCGGGGCGTTCTCGATGATCCGCTCGACGATCTCCAAGAGTCGGTTCCGTGCGCCTTGGCCGCCCTTTCTGGCGGCACGGCGGGCTGCTGCTGCGAGCGAGGCCGCTCGGCCTCGCTCATCGCGTGCGCCCGGTGGTGGCACCTCCTGGGGGGCACCTTCCTGGGGATCTGCCCCCTGGCTCCGCCAGGGGGAGCCGGTGGGGGGACGTAGCCGGGGAAGGTGGCTGAGGGAGGAGCCGCGCCGCCGGAAGGGACCCTTCCCGGTCGGCGTGGAGCCTGCCATGGCCGGCCGTGCTCAGGCCGCGCAGTCGCGGCAGATGGGCTGGCCGTTCTTCTCCTCGGCCAGCTGGCTGCGGTGGTGGACGAGGAAGCAGCTCATGCAGGTGAACTCGTCCTGCTGGCGGGGCAGGACCCGCACGGACAGCTCCTCGTTGGACAGGTCCGCGCCGGGCAGCTCGAGGCCCTCGGCCTGCTCGAACTCGTCCACGTCGACCGTTGAGGTCGACTTGTCGTTCCGCCGAGCCTTCAGTTCTTCGATGCTGTCCTCGTTGAGGTCGTCATCGGTCTTGCGTGGGGTGTCGTAGTCCGTTGCCATGTCGCTCTCCCCCTCTGGGTGTCTGCGGTGTCTCCAGCGCACGTAACGCGTGAGAGGCCGGACTTGTGCCCGACCCGAGGCGGAGATTTTGCCTCACATCAAGGTCTGTTACTCAATCGACACCCAACCGCACCCCTGAAGAGGTGATCGGGTTGGATGGCGATCGGGACCGTACACGGTCCGAATGTCGCACTTCACAGGGGCCACCCCGTGTACTTCCCGTGATGAGGACCCCATGAAACCCGGATGTTCCAGGCTTTCTGGCGACCTTGGTCGCACGGAGAGTAAAGGGTTGGAAACTCGCTCGTGTGATCGATCACACAGCGAGATAACCGAGGATAACTCGGAAAATTCCCCGCATAGCGAATCCACCCGGGTCTCTCAGAGCGGCAGGGTGACGCGCATCACGAGCCCGCCGCCCTCCCGCGGCTCGGCCGTGATCTTTCCGCCGTGTGCCCGCGCGACGGAGCGCGCGATCGACAGCCCGAGCCCGACGCCCCGGTCGCTGCCGGTCCGCTCCGTACGGAGCCGACGGAACGGTTCGAAGATGTTGTCCATCTCGTACGCCGGGATCACCGGCCCGGTGTTCGCGACGACCAGCGACGCCTGGCCGGGAACGGCTTCGGTCGTGACCTCGACCCAGCCGCCCGGGGTGTTGTAGCGCACGGCGTTCTGCACCAGATTCAGCGCGATCCGCTCCAGCAGGACCCCATTGCCCTGGACGACGGCCGGCGTTCTCTCGCCGCGCAGCTCCACCCCGCACGCCTGCGCCTCCTGACGGACCTGGTCCAGCGCCTGGCCGGCGACCTCGGCGAGGTCGACGGGCTTGCGGTCGACGATCTCGTTCTCGCTCCTGGCCAGCAGCAGCAGGCCCTCCACCAGCTGTTCGCTGCGCTCGTTCGTGGCCAGCAGCGTCTTGCCGAGCTGCGTCAGCTCGGGGGAAGCAGCCGGGTCGGAGAGCTGGACCTCCAGGAGAGTGCGGTTGATCGCCAACGGCGTGCGCAGCTCGTGCGAGGCGTTGGCCACGAACCGGCGCTGCGCGGCGAAGGCGCGGTCGAGGCGGTCGAGCATCTCGTCGAAGGTGTCGGCCAGCTCCTTGAGCTCGTCGTCGGGGCCGTCGAGTTCGATTCGGCGGGAGAAGTCGGAGCCGACGACGCTGCGGGCCGTACGGGTAATCCTGCCCAGGGGCGAAAGCACCCGGCCGGCCATCGCGTACCCGAAGGCGAATGCCACGACGCTCAGGCCGAGCAGAGCGAGTAGCGAGCGGCGCAGCAGGTTGTCCAGGGCGAGCTGCTTCTGGTGATCCATGCAGGCGTCGAGCGCGACATTGGCCTCGTTCGCCGACATGCCCGGCCTCAGGCCCGGACACTCGTTGCTCGTCAGCTCCACCGCGCTCTCCGGCAACAGCTTGAACAGCGGCTCGTTGCCCACGTTGAGGGCCTGGGCGGCCAGCAGGTAGATGATCGAGAGCAGCACGATGCCCGCGATCATGAACATTCCGCCGTAGAGCAGCGTCAGCCGGATCCGGATCGTCGGGCGCAGCCAGGGGAACGGACGGGCCGGCTGCGGCGGGTCCCAGGAGGGCTTCGGCGGGGCCGTGGGGGGTGCCGGGGTCTGAGCCATCGCGTCAGATCCGGTAGCCGGAGCCGGGGACGGTGACGATCACGGGCGGTTCGCCCAGTTTGCGGCGCAGGGTCATCACAGTGACCCGTACGACGTTGGTGAACGGGTCGGTGTGCTCGTCCCAGGCCTTCTCGAGCAGCTGTTCCGCCGAGACCACGGTCCCCTCACTGCGCATCAGCACCTCCAGCACCGCGAACTCCTTCGGCGCCAACGGCACCTCCTTGCCGTCCCGGAACACCTCGCGGCGGTTCGGGTCCAGCTTGATCCCGGCGCGCTCCAGCACAGGCGGCAGCGCGACCGTCGCACGGCGTCCCAGGGCCCGTACCCGCGCCGTCAGCTCGCTGAAGGCGAAGGGCTTGGGCAGATAGTCGTCCGCGCCGATCTCCAGGCCCTCCACGCGGTCGCTGACGTCACCCGAGGCGGTGAGCATCAGGACGCGCGTGGGCAGACCGAGCTCGACGACCTTGCGGCAGACGTCGTCGCCGTGCACCAGCGGCAGGTCGCGGTCGAGGACCAGGACGTCGTAGTCGTTGACCCCGATCCGCTCCAGGGCGGCGGCGCCGTCGTACACGACGTCGACGGCCATGGCCTCCCGGCGCAGTCCGGTGGCCACCGCATCGGCGAGCAGTTGCTCGTCCTCGACGACGAGTACGCGCACGGCGGGTGTCCTTCCCTAGAGGCCTGTGGGCAGGCCGGATGTCCTTCGTTCGGGCCACTCCATCGTGCCTCGAACGCTCATAAACCGGAGGTAAGGGGTCGGGCCGAAGGGGGAAATCCGGATTCACCTCTCCGTTGAGGTTTCTCTGAGGTGAGCCGGGGGGAGGACGAATGGCACACCTGAGATCACGCCCTGTGCGCGCTTGTGCGACCTGCTGTCCCCGCAGGGGCAGGCTGCGTGATCAGCAACCCGCCGTCGGCACACCCTGTGCCACCGACCCACGACGAGGGGGCGCAATGGACGCGTTCACCGCAGGCCTTCTGCAGCGCATACGAACCACGGAGTCCGATCTCACGCGCGCTCGCGAGACGGGCGACGACTTCCTCGCCGAAGTGGAGCAGGCCGAGCTGGACGACCTGCACCGCCTGGCCGCCGAGCACGGCGTGCAGATCGGCGCTCGCGTTTGCGGCTGAACCGCCGCGCGCGGACCTGGTGGCGCGCCGTGGGGGTTCCTCAATTGATGGTTGCCCTCAGAATTTGTGATGGTTGCGCTGACAGTTGGGCGCCCCGGGAAGATCTCCCCGGGGCTCCCGACGCTTGTTTGCACAAGTCAGTCGTGCCAGGCGCCCAGGTCTTCCAGCAGGGCCTGGAGCTGCTCGAAGACGCCCGGGGACGCGGCGACGGCCAGCTCGTGCGACAGGGGTTCGGCCGGCCGCCCGCCTGTGAGGGCGCCCGCCTCGCGGGCGATCAGCTCGCCGGCCGCGTAGTCCCAGGGGTTGAGCCCACGCTCGTAGTAGCCGTCGAGCCGCCCGCAGGCCACGTCGCAGAGGTCGATCGCGGCCGACCCACCCCGCCGGATGTCCCGGACCTGCGGCAGCAGACCGCGCAGCGTCTCCGCCTGAGCCGCACGGCGCTCGGTGACGTAGCCGAAGCCGGTACCGACGAGCGCCTGTGCCAGCGGGGGCGCGCTGCGATGCCGCAGGCGCTGCTCGCCGAGGTACGCGCCCTCGCCCCGCACCGCCCGGAAGGTCTCGCCCCGCTCCGGGACCTCGACCACCCCGACAGCTGTCTCGCCGTCGATCTCGGCCGCGATGCTCACTGCCCAGGAGGGCAGTCCGTAGAGGTAGTTCACCGTGCCGTCGATGGGGTCGATGATCCAGCGCACGCCGCTGCTTCCCGCGATGCTGGCGCCCTCTTCGCCCAGGAAGCCGTCGTCCGGCCGCGCCTCGGCGAGATAGCCGGTGATGAGCTTCTCGGAGGCCAGGTCCATTTCGGTGACCACGTCGATGGCACTCGTCTTGGTCGCGGCGACGCCGAGGTCGGCGGGGCGGCCGTCGCGCAGCATCGCGCCCGCCCGGCGCGCGGCCTCCAGAGCGAGGTCCAGGAGTTCGTTCTCGAGCTGGTCCGTCACAGTGCTCCTCACAAGTGCTGTCGCCGTGCTGTCACGCGTACGGGCTGTCGGCGCCCGCGGCCGCGGCGTGCGGGGTGCGTGCCGGGCAGCAGCCGATGGGGCAGAGGTCGTGGCTCGGGCCGAGTGCCCCCAGCGCACGGCGCTCGGCCACGCGGCCCCTCTCCGCTGCCGCGCGCTCCAGGATCAGATCGCGGATGCCCGCCGCGAAGCGCGGGTCGGCGCCGACGGTCGCGGCCCGGGATACCGGAAGCCCGAGCTCCGCGGCCTTCGCCGCGGCCTCGGTGTCGAGGTCGTACTTGACCTCCATGTGATCGGAGACGAAGCCGATCGGCACCATCACCGCCGCCGGTGCCCCGGCACCGTGGAGCTCCTCCAGGTGGTCACAGATGTCCGGCTCCAGCCAGGGGATGTGCGGAGCGCCGCTGCGCGACTGGTAGACGAGCCGCCAGGGGTGTTCGGTGCCGGTCTCCGCGCGCACGGCCTCGGCGATCAGCCGCGCCACGTCCAGGTGCTGGGAGACGTACGTGCCGCCGTGGCCGTGCCCGTCGACTGGTCCGGAGGTGTCGGCCGCTGCGGTCGGGATGGAGTGCGTGGTGAAGGCCAGATGCGCCCCGGCTCGTACAGCGGGTGGCAGGTCGGCGAGTGCCGCGAGCGTCGCATCGATCATGGGCGCGACGAACCCGGGGTGGTTGAAGTAGTGCCGCAGCTTGTCCACCCGGGGCAGTGGCAGTCCCTCGGCCTCCAGTGCGGCCAGGGCGTCCGCGAGGTTCTCGCGGTACTGCCGGCAGCCGGAGTACGAGGCGTAGGCGCTGGTGGCGAAGGTGAGGATGCGCCGACGGCCGTCCCGCACCATCTCCCGCAGCGTGTCGGTCAGATACGGCGCCCAGTTCCGGTTCCCCCAGTAGACGGGAAGGCCGATACCGTGCTCCGCGAAGTCCTTGCGCAGCGCAGCCAGCAGCTCCCGGTTCTGGGCGTTGATCGGGCTGACGCCGCCGAAGAGGTAGTAGTGCTGCCCCACCTCCTTCAGCCGCTCGCGGGGGATTCCGCGGCCTCGGGTGACGTTCTCCAGGAACGGCACGACGTCGTCCGGGCCCTCGGGGCCGCCGAAGGACAGGAGAAGCAGGGCGTCGTACGGAGCGTGGACCGGCTGTTCGGGCATACCGCCGATCCTGCCACCCTCTCCCCGGCTCCGACGGGGGTGCCCCACCACGGCCGGACATCCGCGGGAGCCCCTTCCGTCAGCCGGGTCAGTCAAGACATTCCAGACCGGGGTGCGCTTGCCTCACGGGCGCCCTCTTCGGGCTGCCGCATCCCACGGTCGGGCCGCCCGCCGGTGGCCACTGGGTGCATATGCGATGGCCATGAGTATGATCCCCCTCCAACTGGCCGGGAACTCGCCGTTGCTGGCCGTGGCGCTCTTTGTCGCGGGCCTGTCCATCGCTCCCACGATGGTGACCACCATGGCCCTCGTCGAACAGCACGTACCGCGCGCGACTGACCTACGGGCAGGACCTGGACGAGCACCGGGCTCGCGACCGCCTGTGGTGCTCGGCTCGTCCGCCGCCGGACGGGCGGCAACAGCCGAGGGGACGCGGCGTACGCGGTGCCGGCGGCGGCCGGGGCGCTCGCGGCGGCGGTGGCATTCCTGGGGTCCCGCCGGCTGCGGCCGGCGCCCGAGCGGGAAGGGTCTGCGGCGGATGAGCGAGCAGAGCAGCACGTGGCGTAACTGGGCGGGGAATGTCACCGCCCGACCGGTCCGGTCCCTGACACCGTCGTCGGCCGAGGAGCTGGCGCGGATCGTGGCGGCGGCCGCGGAGGACGGACTGACGGTGAAGCCGGTCGGGACAGGCCACTCCTTCACGGCCACGGCCGCCACGGACGGGGTGCTCATACGACCCGACCGGCTCGTCGGCATACGCGAGATCGACCGCGCCGCCGGAACCGTCACCGTCGGCGCGGGCACCCCGCTCAAGCACCTCAACCAGGCGCTCGCGGCCGCCGGCCTGTCGCTGACGAACATGGGCGACATCATGGAGCAGACGGTCGCCGGGGCGACGAGCACCGGAACCCACGGCACCGGCCGGGAATCCGCCTCGATCGCCGCCCAGATCACGGCGCTCGAGCTCGTCACCGCCGACGGCTCGATCGTCAACTGCTCCGAGAAGGAGAACCCGGAGATCTTCGCGGCGGCCCGGATCGGGCTGGGAGCGCTGGGCGTCGTCAGTTCCCTCACGTTCGCCGTGGAGCCGGTCTTTCTCCTCACCGCCCGTGAGGAGCCGATGCGCTTCGACCAGGTCATCGCGGACTTCGATCAACTCGTGGCCGAGAACGAACACTTCGAGTTCTACTGGTTCCCGCACACCGACAACTGCAACACCAAGCGCAACAACCGCAGCGCCGGTCCCGCCTCCCCTCCCGGCCGGATCAGCGGCTGGATCGAGGACGAGCTCCTCTCCAACGGCGCTTTCCAGCTGGCCTGTTCGCTGGGGCGCGCCGTTCCCGCGACCATTCCCGCCATCGCCGGGATCTCCAGCCGCGCGCTCTCCGCCCGTACCTACACCGACATCCCCTACAAAGTCTTCACGAGCCCGCGCCGAGTCCGCTTCATCGAGATGGAGTACGCCCTGCCACGCGCCGTCGCCGTGGACGCGCTGCGTGAACTCAAGTCCCTCGTGGAGCACTCGGACTTCCGCATCAGCTTCCCCGTGGAGGTACGGATCGCGCCGGCCGACGACATCGCCCTGTCCACCGCCTCGGGCCGGGACACCGCGTACATCGCCGTCCACCTGTACCGGGGAACTCCGCACCAGGGGTACTTCACCGAGGTCGAGCGGATCATGACCGCGCACGGCGGACGGCCGCACTGGGGCAAGCTGCACACCCGGGACGCCGGGTATCTGGCCGAGGTCTATCCGCGCTTCGGTGAGTTCACCGCCCTGCGTGACCGGTTGGATCCGCAACGAGTGTTCGGCAATGCCTATCTGCGACGCGTCCTCGGGGACTGACTGACGGACCGTCACCATCGCTGCCAGGGCCGCCAGGAGCCCGGCTATCCGGAGATTCCGCTTCCAATTCGATGGATCCTGTGAACATCACCACCCCCACCCCTCTCGGCTCTATGCCCAACTGCCACACCCCGTGAGAACTTGAGCGGCGCGGCGGCTGCACCGGGGTGGCCCGAATGGAGTACTGTGACGATTCCTGGGTCCGGTTTCCCGTCAAGCCACCCGGACCTACCCGAGAGGGCCGGCGGCGGTGCTCGGACCGGCGGGGCCGCGGCACGGCACGGGAACGGGGCACGGGACGACCGGCACGGTCACTGAGAGTGCAAATAGGTAACCGTGTCATAACGGCGGATCCGGGCGCATGCCCGACACGTCAGGCAACTCGGCAATGTTGTGGCAGGCTGCACCCCGGGCAGGCCACACTCGTCTAGCGGAAGCAGCGACGCACGTGACGTCGGCAGGCACCACCCGGGAGGTCCCCATGCCCGAACTGCGTGTCGTGGCCGTCAGCAACGACGGCACACGGCTGGTGCTGAAGGCTGCGGACAACACGGAGTACACGCTTCCGATCGACGAGCGGCTGCGCGCCGCCGTGCGCAACGACCGGGCACGGCTGGGCCAGATCGAGATCGAGGTCGAGAGCCATCTCCGTCCCCGCGACATCCAGGCGCGGATACGTTCCGGTGCCTCCGCGGAGGAGGTCGCGCAACTCGCGGGCATCTCGGTCGACCGGGTACGGCGCTTCGAGGGTCCGGTCCTCGCCGAGCGCGCCTTCATGGCCGAGCGGGCCCGGAAGACGCCGGTCCGGCGGCCCGGGGAGAACACCGGTCCGCAGCTCGGTGAGGCGGTGTCGGAGCGGCTGCTGCTGCGCGGCGCCGACCGGGACACGATCCAGTGGGACTCCTGGCGGCGGGACGACGGCACCTGGGAGGTGCTGCTCAGCTACTGCGTGGCCGGCGAGCCGCACTCGGCGAGCTGGACGTACGACCCGCCGCGGCGGCTGGTGCAGGCCGTGGACGACGAAGCGCGTTCGCTCATCGGGGAGACCGACGACACGCCGGAGCCGAGCTTCCCGTTCGTTCCACGCATCGCACGGCTGCCCCGCGAACGGTCGCAGGACCGGCCGGCGTCCGCCCCGGGACCGGAGCCGGAGGAGAGTGGCGACCGGGACTCCCTGACCAGCCTGCTGGAGGCGGTGCCGAACTTCCGTGGCGACATGGTCGTACCGGAACAGACGTCGCCACCGCGCACCGAGGAGCCCGAGGAGGAGCCGGAGACTCCGGCGGAACCGGCGGCGCCCGCGGCTGCCGGTGCGGGGTCGGCGTACGCGGACGTGCTGATGCCCCGGTCGGTGGCCGGTCACCGGGACCGGCTCACGGGTACGACGGACCGCCAGGCGGAGGCGGACGGTGTCCGGCCGGGCCGCCGTGCCGCCGTGCCGAGCTGGGACGAGATCGTCTTCGGCACGCGCCGCAAGAAGCAGGACTGACCGGGTCCGTACGACGAGGCCCCCCGCCGTTCGGTCGGGGGGCCTCGTCGTCCTCGTCGTGAGGACCGTCAGCCCGGATCGGCCCCTGTCGCCACTGGCCGCTGGGGATCCGAGGACCATTCGCTCCAGGAACCGACGTAGAGAGCAGCGGGGATGCCCGCGACCGCCAGGGCCAGGACCTCGTGCGCAGCCGACACGCCCGATCCGCAGTAGACGCCGACCGTGGCGTCCTCGCCCGCCCCCAGCGAGGCGAAACGCTCCCGCAGGTCCGCCGCCGGCCGGAACCGGCCGTCCTCCGTGACGTTCTCCGTCGTGGGCGCCGACACCGCACCCGGGATGTGGCCGGCGACCGGGTCGATCGGCTCGACCTCACCCCGGTACCGCTCTCCGGCCCGCGCGTCCAGCAGCACGCCGGAGCGTGCCAACGCCGCCGCGCCGTCCGCGGACAGCAGCGGCACGCCCCCGGGCCGCGGGACGAATCCGCCCCCGTCCGGCGCGGGGACCTCGGTCGTGAGCGGGTGTCCCTCGGACGTCCAGGCCGAAAGCCCGCCGTCCAGCACCCGTACGTCCTCGTGCCCCGCCCACCGCAACATCCACCACGCCCTCGCGGCGGCCCACCCCAGCCCGCCGTCGTACGCGACCACCGGCCGGTCGGCGGACACACCCGCCCGGCGCATGGCGGTCCCGAAGGCGTCGAGAGCCGGCAGCGGGTGGCGGCCGGCTGCACCGGCCGGTCCGGCCAGCTCGGTGTCGAGGTCGACGTAGACGGCTCCGGGGATGTGCCCGGCCTCGTATCCGGGCCGTCCGGGCGGACCGCCCAACTGCCAGCGGACATCGAGCAGAACCGGAGGGTTCGCACCCTCCCTCCTGTCGCCGCCTTCGGCGCAGGAGGGGCCCAGCTCCTTCGCGAGTCGGGATGCAGTGACGATGGCGTTCATGGTTCCCATCCTGACGCAAGCGGTACGACTCCCGGGACGACGGCGCCTCCAAGACCCGACCTCCCCTGAGGGGTGCCCCCACAGCCCAGAAAGGGAAGTGAAACACCAAATCGGGCATACCTCGGCGGGAACCGGCCGATTGCGGCGCGGCCGAGGCGTACTCCGCGAACGGTGGTGCAAGCATCTGGACGGGGCGCCTCCGGGACGACGGCGCGCGCCCCCGTACGGTCCCGCACGACCACCACGATGGTCCGAGGAGAATGTGACGATGACCGAGGTTTCGGGGTCCCCCCGCGAGCTCTCCCAACCGGACGACCTCCGGGGAAGCGGTCGGGGAAAGGTCCGCTGCACACCGGGCACGCCCTGCTGGGTGAGCCTGATGGTGCACGGCCTTGACTCCACCCAGGACTTCTACGGCGCTCTGTTCGACTGGACGTTCAGCCCCGGCCCTCGCCAACTGGGCCCATATGTGCAGGCGCTGCTCGACGGCCGGGTGGTCGCCGGGATCGGCACCCTGCCCCCCGACCGCCATCTGCCGATCGCCTGGACGCCCTACTTCGCCACGGACGACGCCGACGTGACGGCCGAGCAGATCCGGTGCTGCGGCGGCACGGTCGGCGTCGGCCCGCTGGACGCGGGTGAGGCAGGGCGGTTGGTCATCGCCTCCGACCCGACGGGCGCGGTGTTCGGCGCTTGGCAGGGCAGAAGGCACATCGAGGCGGAAGCGGTCGGCGAACCCGGTACCCCGGTCTGGAACGAGCTGCTGACCCAGGACGCCTCGATGGTCGGGAAGTTCTACGCGGCCGTCTTCGGCTACGAGTCGCAGGTGCTCGCCTCGGCCGAACACGGCCATCTCACCCTGCATCTGGGAAGCCGCCAGGTCGCCGCGATCCACGGCGTGGGGAACGCCCTGCCGCACGACCGCGGCCCGCACTGGATGACGTACTTCGAGGTGGCGGACACCGACGCGGCGGCCCGCCGGGTGGCCGAACTGGGCGGGCAGGTGGTGCGATCGCCACGCGACGCGTCGACGGGCAGGCTGGCGACCGTCGCGGACCCCGAGGGCGCGGTCTTCACGATCGTGCGCAGGGCCTAGCCCATCGCGTCGGAGCGATCCGGGCCGTACGGCTCGCGGACGTCGGGCTCGGCGGAGTCGACCGGGAGCACGTCGGGTGAGAGGGCAGCGGCCCGCGCGACGGCCGCGGTCATCCGCCGCAGGTGGTGGCGCCGGCACAGCACTTCGTACCCGACCTGGTCCCCGGCTCCGCCCACGTCGCCGATGACGACCTGGGCGCCCTCGACGACCATCCGGCCGCCCACCGTACGGGCGTTGTGCGTAGCACGGGCGCCGCACCAGCACAGCGCCTCGACTTGAAGTACCTCGATCCGGTCGGCGAGTTCGACGAGCCGCTGGGAGCCGGCGAAGAGCTTGGTGCGGAAGTCGGTGGTGATCCCGAAAGCGAAGACGTCCAGTGCGAGGTCGTCCACGATGCGCGCCAACTGGTCGATCTGCGCGGGCTCCAGGAACTGCGCCTCGTCGGCGATCACGTAGTCGGCACGGCTGCCGGCGGACAGATGGCCGACGAGGTGTGCGTAGAAGTCGAAGCCGGGGCCCGCCTCGATCGCCTCCGTCACCAGCCCGAGCCGGGAGGACAGCTTGCCTTCCCCGGCCCGGTCGTCCCGGGTGAAGATCATCCCTTGCAGACCGCGCGCCGAGCGGTTGTGTTCGATCTGGAGAGCGAGGGTGCTTTTGCCGCAGTCCATCGTGCCGCTGAAGAACACCAGCTCTGGCATGGGGATTTGGGGCCTTTCGTAAGGCGGAGATCTGGGGGCGGAAGCTGCGCCGGGCGTGGGGGCGCAAGGCCATGCGAGCCCGCCGGTCAGGTCCGTACTTCGAGCAGCGGCACGAGCTGCTCGATCGCGGTCATCGAGCCGTGCAGCCCGACCATCGCCGACTCGTGCGGCTCGGTCTCGGTTGCCACGATCGCGACATCGTCGCAGGCCGCCACGACCACGTCGCCGATCCGCCGGTAGACGCGCTCGTCCACGCCGGCTCCCGCCGGGCCGAACCAGCCGGCTTCGATCGCCTCGTCACGGCTCGCCACCCACATCCGGTCGCCGACCACCTCGCGCCAGACCGCGGCCACGTCGGCGGCCGCGCCCGGCACCGCGTAGACGTGCCGGGCCCGGCCCTCCCCGCCCAGCACGGCGACTCCGGCGCGCAGCTCCCAGTCCTCGTCGAAGTCGATCCGCGACTCCGGGTCGAAGGGAATGTCGATCATGCCGTGGTCCGCGGTGATGTAGAGCACCGAGCGCTGCGGCAGCTGCTCGGCGAGGCGCTGGGCGAGCCGGTCGACGTACATCAGCTGGCCGCGCCACGCGTCGGAGTCCACGCCGAAGCGGTGGCCCTTGCCGTCGACCTCGCTGTAGTAGGTGTAGACGAGGGAGCGGTCCCCGGCGGCCAGTTGCTCGGCCGAGACGTCCATCCGCTCCTCGCCGGAGAGCCGGCCGAGGAAGCTGCCGCCACTGAGCGCGATCTTCGTCAGCGGCGTGTGCTGGAAGTCCGGCGAGGTGACCTGGCAGGTGTGGATCCCTGCGGCGGCGGCGAGTTGGAAGACGGTGGGGTACGGCTGCCAGAGCTGCGGGTCGACCCAGGGCTTCCAGCGCAGCTGGTTCATCAGCTCGCCGGTGTCCGGGTTCATGACGGTGTACCCGGGCAGCCCGTGGACACCCGGTGGGCGGCCGGTGCCGACGGAGGCCAGCGAGGTCGCGGTGGTGGACGGGAATCCGGCCGTTATCGGGGTGCCGGTGCCGCCCCGCGAAGTGGCGAGCAGGCTGGTCAGGAAGGGCGCCTCGTCGGGATGCGCCTTCAGTTGCTCCCAGCCGAGGCCGTCGACGAGGAACACGCAGACCCGGTCGGCCGGAGCGAGTCCGAGCCCGGACGACAGCCCCGGTACGCCCTGGCCGGTGGCGACGGTCGGCAGCAGATCGGCCAGCGAACCGGTGCCGAACTCCGGCGCCGGTGCGCTGAACGGGTCGAGGGATGCGGGCTCGTGCCAGGCGGAGCCCGCGGTGGCCGGCTGAACCATCAGCGGCCGGTCATGGAGGCCACGGTGGCCTCGGACAGCGCCTGGGCGAAGGTGAGGGCCTGCCGGACGGTGTCGGGTCCGTCGCCCGCCTCGCTCACCCGCAGGCTCAGATCGTCCGCGGTGGAGGAGCCGGTGTAGCCGTGGTCCGCCTCGCAGTTGGGGTCGCCGCAGGCCGCGGGTTCGAGGTCGATGCGGTTGACCGCACCCCAGCCGATGGTGAGGACCACCTCGCGGGGCAGCGTGCCCGGGGTGTACGACTCGGGGTTCGCCACGACCCGGCTCACCACGACGGAGGAGATCCGCTCGAGCGCGACCGACTCGGTGGAGGTGGTGGCGTACGGCGACGGGGACGTGCCGTCGGCGGGCTGCTCGTCGGTGTGGCTGACGATGAAGCGGGTGCCGGTGAGGACGAGCACGGTGACGTGCCGGCGCACCTCGTTGGCGTCGAAGGTGGTCTCCTGGTGGACCAGATACGACGCGACGGCCTCGCCGCCCACCGCGGCCTCCACCGCCTCGGCCACGAGAGCCGGGTAGTAACCACTGCGCTCGATCGCCGCGCGCAGCCCCTGGGTCGTCGTACCGGTCTTCGCCATGGGCCCATCCTACGGGGCGGAACACGCCCCGAGCCTCCCCCGCCGGGGCCTGCTCCACTCGCATCCCGAGCGCCCCGCTCACGGGCAGGCGGAGCACGGACGACCTCAGTACGCGGGGAGGCGGCGGGGGCCCAGGTCCGCCGGGGCTGGGCGGGGCGCAAGGCGTACGGAAGCCCCGAGCACGGTCAGACCGTGCGGTGCGACCACCACCGGCTCGAGCTCCACCTGGACGACCTCGGGGTGATCGTCCACCAGCCGGGAGACCCGGAGCAGCAGCTCTTCCAGGGCGGCGGTGTCGACCGGCTGGGAGCCGCGCCAGCCGAACAGGAGGGGGGCCGTCCGGATGCTCCGGATCAGCTCTGCGGCGTCGCGGTCGGTGACGGGGACGAGCCGGTGGGCGGTGTCTCCGAGCAGCTCGGAGGGGGCGCCGACGAGTCCGAAGGACAGCACCGCGCCGACCGCGGGGTCGATGGCGGCCCGTACGACCGTGTCCACGCCCCGCGGAGCCATCGCCTGGACGACCGGACGCAGCTCGTCGGCCTTGCCGAGGGCGTCGGTGAGCTCCTGGTGGGCCCGGCGCAACTCGTCCTCGGTAGTGAGGTCGAGCCGTACGCCACCGAGGTCGACGCGGTGGCGGAGGTGCGGGGCGGTGGTCTTCAGCGCCACGGGGTAGCCGAGCCGGGCGGCCGCCGCCACGGCGGCGTCCGGGTCGGGCGCGGGGAGCATGCGGAGCACCGCGATGCCGTAGCGGGCGAGCAGCCGCTCCGCGTCGGGGGCGGCGAGTGGTGTGCTGCGGGGAGCGCGTACCCCGCCGGGCTCCACGGCGTCCGGTCCTGCGAAGTCCTCGACGGCCCCGAGCAGCGTGTCGATGTCGGCCCCGGCCGCGGCCTCCTCGATGTCCTCGTACTCGGGCACCCGGCCGGGCTCCGCGGCGTACCGCCGCCACTGTGCGTAGCGCACGGCCTCGCCGAGCGCCCGCACGGCCCGCTCGGCGGCCGGGTAGGTGGGGATGCACGCGCCGCGCGTCGGCAGCGGCTCCTGGAGGGCGGCGGTCAGGCCCTCCATCTCCAGGTGGGCGACCACCACCGGCTTGGTCGCGCCGGCTGCGGCGACCGCCTCGCGTAGCGCCGCCGCCAGGGCGGGCTCGCCCTCCGCGGGGTCCGGGTGCACGTCGTCCGCCACCCAGGGGATGGCCGTCACGACGACCGCGTCGCACACGTCGTCGGCCAGGGCCTCGGTCAGCGCCTCGCGGAAGTCGTCGGGGGTCGCGGCCGTGGTGAGGTCGCGCGGCGGGAGCGGACGGAGGCGCTCGGTCAGGCAGGCGTCGTAGGCGAGCAGGCCGAGGGACTCCGAGTTGCCGAGGATCGCGACCCGCGGGCCGGACGGCAGCGGCTGTCCGGCGAGCAGCAGACCGGTGTCGGCGAGCTCGGTGATCGTGTCGACGCGGATCACCCCGGCCTGCCGGAAGAGGGCGGAGACGGTGGCGTCGGGGATACGCGTCGTGGGCACCGTGTGGCCGGGCGGCTCGCTGCCGCTGTGCCGGGCGCCCTTGACGACCACGACCGGCTTGACCGCGGCGGTGCGGCGGGCGAGCCGGGTGAACTTCCGCGGATTGCCGATGGATTCGAGGTACATCAGGACGACGTCCGTATCCGGGTCGTCGTGCCAGTACTGCAGGAAGTCGTTGCCCGAGACATCGGCGCGGTTGCCCGCCGAGACGAACGTGGAGATGCCGACCTGGCCCGCACCGCGCCGGTGCAGTCCGGAGAGGAGCGCGATGCCGATCGCGCCGGACTGGGAGAACAGCCCCAGCCGTCCGGCGGGCGGCAGCTCGGGGGAGAGCGAGGCGTTGAGGCGTACCGCGGGGGCGGTGTTGAGCAGGCCGAAGGCGTTCGGCCCGATGATGCGCATGCCGTACGAGCGGGCCTGGCGGACCAGCTCGCGCTGCCGGTCGCGCCCGGTGGGCCCGCTCTCCGCATAGCCGGAGGAGACCACGACCAGACCCTGCACCCCGTGCTCGCCGCAGTCCGCGACGACGGCCGGCACATGCTCGGCGGGGACGGCGACGACCGCCAGATCCACCGGCTCGGCGATCTCGTGTACGGAGCGGTGGGCCGGGACGCCCTCGGGTTCGAGGGTCGGGTACCCCTCGGGGAATGCGTGGTTGACCGCGTGCACCCGGCCCGTGAAGCCACCGTCGAGGAGATTGCGCAGCACCGTGCGCCCGACGCCACCGGGCGCACGGCCCGCGCCGACGACGGCGACGGAGCCGGGGGCGAGCAGCCGCTGGACGGACCGGGCCTCGGCGCGCTGCTCACGGCCGCGCTGGACGGCCAGCGACTGGTCGGTGGGTTCGAGGTCGAGTTCGAGGCGGACGACGCCGTCCTCGAAGCTGCGCTCCTGGGTGTAGCCGGCGTCCGTGAACACCTTGATCATCTTGGTGTTGGCGGGCAGCACCTCGGCGGCGAAGCGGCGGACACCGCGCTCGCGCGCGACGGCGGCGATGTGTTCCAGGAGGGCGGAGGCGACGCCGCGGCCCTGGTGGGCGTCCTGCACAAGGAAGGCGACCTCGGCCTCGTCGGCGATATCAGGGGGTACCGCGAAGCGTCCGTTGAGGGTGGCGGTGGGAGACTGGCGGGACGATGCGGGCATCCCACGGGAGTCGATCCGGTCGTAGCGGACCGTGGCGATGAACTCCCCGCCGACCGTGGCGGCCAGTCCGACGCGGTCTACGTAGTCGTGGTGGGTGAAGCGGTGGACGTCACGGTCGGAGAGCCGGGGGTACGGTGCGAAGAAGCGGTAGTACTTCGACTCGTCCGAGACCTGTTCGTAGAAGCTCACCAAGCGCTGCGCGTCGTCGGGGGTAATGGGACGGATCTGCGCCGTGCCACCGTCGCGCAGCACGACGTCGGCCTCCCAATGGGTCGGGTACACATGCTCCGACGGCGTCCGCATGAGGCCAAGCGTACGGGCGGGGGGTGGAGCGGAGCACTCCACACGACGTGAGAGACTTGACGGACGCGACTGGTCTAGACAACCGTGACCACCTAACCTGACACGACCTGACACCACCCGAAGGGCAACACCATGGTTGAGCGCCGCGTCACCGTCGGCTTCGCTGAGGGCCTGCACGCCCGGCCCGCTTCGATCTTCGTCCGCGCCGCGACCGCCGCCGGCGTTCCCGTGACGATCGCCAAGCCCGACGGTAGCCCGGTCAACGCCGCCTCGATGCTCGCCGTACTGGGCCTGGGCGCCCAGGGAGGCGAGGAGATCGTCCTGGCTTCCGAGGCCGATGGCGCCGAGATCGCTCTGGACCGCTTGGCGAAGCTGGTCGCGGAGGGGCTCGAAGAGCTCCCTGAGACCGTCTGAATTCTTCTCCGCTCCGCCGATTCGGCGGCGGCGGAATGCATGAGAGAGCCGCGGTGGCCGTACTCGCCACCGCGGCTCCCTTCTTTTCTGCTTTTCCCGCAGTGCCCAGAGGAATTCCCGGCCTTTGTATACAGGCTTTCTGTTAATTCCGGGCGCTCACCGTGTTTACGGCGGGTTTCGAAGTTCTCACATGAGGCGGGCGACGGCGCCGATATCCGGCGAGGGTGCGCTCGGTGTGCACCGCCATGACGGCGCGCGCCCGGTCGGCGTCACCGCGCGCCACCGCGTCCGCTATCGCCCCGTGCTCCTCCCAGGAGTCGACCGCCCGCACCGCCGCCTCGGGCACGTACATCCAGGCGATCTTCAGCCGGACCTGGGTGAGCAGCGCAGCCAGGCTGGGGCTGCCCGAGGCCTGGGCGAGCGTCTCGTGGAACCAGCCGCCCAGCGACCGCAGATCCGCCAAGTGTCCACGCCGGGCGCGCTCCTGCCCCAGTCGCACCAGTCCGCGCAACACCTTCAGGTGTGCTTCCGTGCGCCGCTGGGCGGCACGCGCGGCGCCCAGCGGCTCCAGGAGAGCGCGGATGTCGAGCAGGTCCGCCGCCTCCTGCTCGGACGGCTCGGCCACACAAGCGCCCGCGTGCCGCCGGGTGGTCACGAAGCCCTCGGACTCCAGGGTGCGAAGGGCCTCGCGGACGGGCACCCGCGAGACGCCGTAGCGCCGGGCCAGGACCTCCTCGGTCAGCCGGCCGCCGGGCGGGTGCACCCCCGCGACGATGTCGTCGCGAATCGCCTGACAGACCGCGTGCGCCGGAATGCGGCTCCTGGCCACTGTTTCGCCACTCACACTCGACCCCGCATGGCCGGACCTCCGCTTTAATCCCCGTGAAACACGCTCGAACACCGCTTGTTCAGGGACTCTATTGCAATGCGGTTGAATTTCCGACAGCGACGGCCCGGATATGGATATCTTTTGGCCAAAGGACCGGCCAGACGGGGCCTGGTCGGTGCCTCAGAGGCTCACGCCGTGCGAGCGGAGATATCCGATCGGGTCGATGTCCGAGCCGTAGTCCGGGGACGTCCTGGCCTCGAAGTGCAGATGCGGACCGGAGGAGTTGCCGCTGCTCCCCGACAGGGCGATCTGCTGACCGGGGGTGACACGCTCGCCGACGGAGACTCCGATGGACGAGAGATGGCCGTACTGCGTGTACGTGCCGTCGGTCATCTTGATCACGACGTTGTAGCCGTAAGCGCCGGCCCAGTCGGCCTCGACGACGGTGCCCGCCCCGACCGCGCGGACAGAGGTGCCCGAACCGGCGTGGAAGTCGACGCCGGTGTGGCTGCCGGAGGACCACGCACCGCCGGAGGCCCCGTACTGGGCGGAGACGTAACTCCCCTCGACCGGCAGGACGTAGGTGTTCAGGCGCTTGCGCTCGGCCTCGCGGGCGGCGCGCTCCTTCGCCTCGCGCTCCTTCTTGGCCTCGGCCTCGGCGGCGCGCCGTGCCTCCTCGGCTCGCTTCCTCGCCTCGGCCTCGGCCTTCGCCCGGGCCGCGGCTCGTTCGGCGGCCTCCTGCTGCGCCTGGGCCTGCCGCTCGATCGTGTCCTCGAGGGTGTCGCCGGCGACGATTGCCTGGCGCAGCCCGGTCTCCTCGGCTTCCGGTGCCTCGGCGGAGGGGGCGGCGAGCGCGGGCGTGGCGGCGAGGGAGGCGACGACGCCGGTGGCGGCGAGCGTGGCTATGCCCGCGAGGTTCGCGCCGGAGCGCGCAAGACGGCGAGGCCGGCGGTGCTTCCCGGCGGCACGGGTGAACGCCATGGGGCGGCGTACTCCTTTCCTTCCTTCTCGCCTACCGGGTTAGCTGACGGGTTCGGAGCAGGAAGGTCTCCTACGGGCCCTCTCGGAGAGGCACCCGATTCACCCCAGGGGACGTGGGTCCCCGGCTCCCCTGGCTCGCGCCGTACGGGGACTCGGCGATGGCTGCCCGGGGCCGCGGATGCGGCCGGTGGTCGGCCGGACAGCCGGACCGACGCTAAACGGGACATCTGTCAAGCACCAAACGGATACAGGGTTTTGTAGCGCACACCACAGAAGAACAGGCAGCCTCACCAACAAAACGGACAGGGGCCACACCACCCCAAACGGCCGTGCCCCGGCGCCGTGGAGGCGCCGGGGCACGTCATATCCCTGGAAAAGGGAGGATTCTTGGTGGCGGTCAGCCGCCGACGACCTTCACCTCGCCGATGCCGAGGGCCCGTACGGGCTCCTCGATGGCGGACGCATCGCCGACGAGGATGGTGACCAGACGGTCGACCGGGAAGGCGCTGACGGCCGCCGCCGTCGCCTCGACCGTGCCGGTGTCGGCGAGCTGGGCGTACAACTGGGCCTGGTAGTCGTCCGGCAGGTGCTGCTCGACCTGATCGGCGAAGGTGCCGGCGACCGCGGCCGCGGTCTCGTACTTGAGCGGTGCGACACCCACCAGGTTCTGCACGGCGACATCGCGCTCGGCGTCCGTCAGCCCCTCGGCGGCGAGAGTCCGCAGCACCTTCCACGCGTCCCCCAGGGCCGGGCCGGTGGAGGCGGTGTCCACCGACCCGCTGATGGCGAGCAGCGACGCGCCCGTGCCGTCCGGAGCAGATCGGAGCACCTGACCGAAGGCGCGCACGCCGTACGTGTAGCCCTTCTCCTCGCGCAGCACCCGGTCGAGACGCGACGTCAGGGTGCCGCCGAGGCAGTAGATGCCGAGCACCTGGGCGGGCCACACCCGGTCGTGCCGGTCCGAGCCGACCCGGCCGATCAGCAGCTGGGTCTGCACGGCTCCTGGCCGGTCGACGATGACGACACGCCCCGTGTCGTCGGCGGTCACCGGCCGCACGGGGCGGGGCTCGGCGGTCCCGCCGGTCCATGCCCCCAGGGTGTCGCCGAGCACCGTGGCCAGGTCGATGCCGGTGAGGTCGCCGACGACCACGGCGGTCGCAGTCACCGGCCGGACGTGCGCCTCGTAGAAGGCCCGTACGGCCGCGGCGTCGATCCGCTCGACCGTCTCCTCGGTGCCCTGTCGCGGGCGGGACATCCGGGAAGCGGCCGGGAACAGCTCCTTCGAGAGCTCCTTGGCGGCCCGCCGGGCGGGGTTGGCCTGCTCGTGCGGGATCTCGTCGAGCCGGTTGCGGACCAACCGCTCGACCTCGTTGTCGGGGAACGCGGGCGCGCGCAGGGCGTCGGCGAGCAGACCGAGCGCCTTGGGCAGCCGGGAGGCCGGGACCTCGAGCGAGACGCGGACGCCGGGGTGATCGGCGTGCGCGTCGAGCGTGGCACCGCAGCGCTCGAGCTCGGCGGCGAAGTCCTCGGCCGTGTGCTTGTCGGTGCCCTCGGACAGCGCCCGCGCCATGATCGTGGCGACGCCGTCCAGCCCCGAGGGCTCGGCGTCGAGCGGGGCGTCCAGGTTCACCTCCACCGCCACGACCTGCTGGCCGGGGCGATGGCAGTGCAGCACGGTCAGGCCGTTGGGCAAGGTGCCGCGCTGCGGGGCCGGAAAGGCCCACGGCTTGGCGACTCCGCCCTGTGGCTGGGGGTGGAAGGTCATCGTGCTACCAGTGGGGGTGGCGTCGTTCACTGGGCCGCCTCCTCTTCTACGGTCTCGTCGGCGGCCTGGCTGTCGGCGGGGGCGGTCGGCTCGTAGACCAGGACCGCGCGGTTGTCCGGGCGCAGCCGAGCGGCGGCCACCGCTCGGACCTCCTCGGCGGTGATGTCGAGCACCCGCTGGACGGCGGTGAGCGCCAGCTGCGGGTCGCCGAACAGCACCGCGTACCGGCACAGCTGATCGGCGCGGCCGCCGACGGTGGCGAGCTGGTCCAGCCACTCGCGCTCCAGCTGCGCCTGGGCCCGCTCCATCTCCTCGGAGGTGGGCCCGTCTTCGGCGAAGCGGGCCAGCTCCTCGTCGACCGCTGATTCGATGTCCGGGATCTCCACACCGCCGGAGGCCTTCACGTCCAGCCAGCCGAGGGACGGCGCGCCGGCGAGGCGCAGCAGACCGAAGCCCGCGGCGACGGCCGTACGGTCGTGGCGCACCAGGCGGTTGTGGAGGCGGGAGGACTCGCCGCCGCCGAGGACCGTGAGCGCCAGGTCGGAGGCGTCCGCCGCGCGGGCACCGTCGTGCGGGAGGCGGTAGGCGCACATCAGGGCACGGGACGGGACCTCCTCCTCGACGACCTCGCGCAGCTGCTCGCCGATGACGTCCGGCAGTGAGCCGTCACGCGGCTCCGGCTTGCCGTCGTGGGCCGGGACGGTGCCGAAGTACTTCTCGATCCAGCTGAGCGTCTGCTCCGGGTCGATGTCACCGACGACCGACAGCACCGCGTTGTTCGGCGCGTAGTAGGTGCGGAAGAAGTTCCGCGCGTCTTCCAGGGACGCGGCGTCCAGGTCGGCCATCGAGCCGATCGGGGTGTGGTGGTACGGGTGGCCCGCGGGGTAGGCCATGGCGATCAGCCGCTCGAAGGCCGTGCCGTACGGCACGTTGTCGTAGCGCTGGCGGCGCTCGTTCTTCACCACGTCCCGCTGGTTGTCCAGGCTCTGCTGGTCGAGCGCGGCGAGCAGGCTCCCCATGCGGTCGGCCTCCAGCCAGAGCGCCAGCTCCAGCTGGTGGGCAGGCATGGTCTCGAAGTAGTTCGTCCGCTCGAAGCTGGTGGTGCCGTTGAGGGAGCCGCCGGCGCCCTGGACCAGCTCGAAGTGGCCGTTGCCCGGCACCTGGGCGGAACCCTGGAACATCAGGTGCTCGAAGAGGTGCGCCAGGCCGGTCCGGCCCTTGACCTCGTGACGGGAGCCGACGTCGTACCAGAGGCAGACCGCGGCGACCGGGGTCAGGTGGTCCTCGGAGAGCACCACGCGCAGGCCGTTGGCCAGGCGGTGCTCGGTCGCTGTCAGGCCGCCGGAACCGGCCTGTTGCGTGGCCGTGTGACCCATGGGCATGTACGTCCCTTCGATCGCGGGTGTGACTGCAGGTCGTGAACAGTGCTGCCACTGTATGCAAGCGCGCTGCCACCTGGCGAAGTTCCCGTACCGTGCGGAGCTCACACGGGTCGCGGACCACGTTGTCGGCGGGTGGGTCCACAATGGTCCGCGTCAGACCCTCCCTCCCCTCGCCGCCTTCGGCGCAGGGAGGGGCCAGGACCCGCTCAGGCAGTTCTAAGGAGCAGCAGCCGCGATGGCCCGCCGCAGTACGAAGACCCCGCCGCCGGACGAGTTCGAGGAGCGCATCCTCGACATCGACGTCGTGGACGAGATGCAGGGATCCTTCCTGGAGTACGCCTACTCGGTCATCTACTCGCGTGCGCTCCCCGACGCCCGCGACGGCATGAAGCCGGTGCACCGCCGCATCGTGTACCAGATGAACGAGATGGGCCTGCGCCCCGACCGGGGCTATGTGAAGTGCGCCCGGGTCGTCGGCGAGGTCATGGGCAAGCTGCACCCGCACGGCGACGCCTCGATCTACGACGCGCTGGTGCGCATGGCGCAGCCCTTCTCGATGCGGCTGCCGCTGGTCGACGGGCATGGGAACTTCGGCTCGCTGGGCAACGACGACCCGCCGGCCGCGATGCGGTACACCGAGTGCCGGATGGCCGCCGCGACGTCCCTGATGACCGAATCGATCGACGAGGACACCGTCGACTTCGCGCCGAACTACGACGGGCAGGAGCGGGAGCCCGCCGCCCTGCCGGCCGCGTATCCGAACCTGCTGGTCAACGGCGCCTCCGGGATCGCTGTGGGCATGGCGACGAACATGCCCCCGCACAACCTGGGCGAGGTGATCGCCGCGGCCCGCCACCTGATCAAGCACCCGGGCGCGGACCTCGAGACCCTGATGCGGCACGTTCCCGGTCCGGACCTGCCGACCGGCGGGCGGATCGTCGGCCTGAGCGGGATCCGGGACGCCTACGAGACGGGGCGCGGCTCCTTCAAGATCCGTGCGACCACGACGGTGGAGAACGTGACGGCCCGGCGCAAGGGCCTGGTCGTCACCGAGCTGCCGTTCACCGTGGGTCCCGAGAAGGTGATCTCCAAGATCAAGGATCTGGTCAACGCGAAGAAGCTGCAGGGCATCGCGGACGTCAAGGACCTCACCGACCGCACGCACGGCCTGCGTCTGGTGATCGAGATCAAGAACGGCTTCCACCCCGAGGCCGTGCTGGAACAGCTCTACAAGTTGACGCCGATGGAGGAGTCCTTCGGCATCAACAACGTCGCGCTGGTGGACGGGCAGCCGCTGACGCTGGGCCTGAAGGAGCTGCTGGAGGTCTATCTGGACCACCGCTTCGACGTGGTGCGGCGGCGCAGCGAGTTCCGGCGCGGCAAGCGCCGCGACCGGCTTCACCTGGTCGAGGGTCTGCTCGTCGCCCTGGTCGACATCGACGAGGTCATCAGAATCATCCGGTCGAGTGAGAACGCGGCGGAGGCGAAGGAGGGTCTGATCGCCCGCTTCTCGCTGAGCGAGGTCCAGACGCAGTACATCCTGGACACCCCGCTGCGCCGGCTGACCAAGTTCGACCGGCTGGAGCTGGAGGCGGAGCGCGACCGGCTGGGCGTGGAGATCGAGGAGCTGACCCGGATCCTGGAGTCCGATGCGGAGCTGCGCAAGCTGGTGTCAGGCGAACTCGCTCAGGTGGCGAAGAAGTTCGGCACCGAGCGGCGCACCGTACTGCTGGAGTCGGGAGGCGCCACGGAGCCGACGGTGCCGCTGGAAGTCGCCGACGACCCGTGCCGGGTGCTGATGTCCTCGACCGGGCTGCTGGCCCGTACGTCGAACGGCGAGCCGTTCCCCGAGGAGGGCACGGCCAGACGGGCCAAGCACGATGTGATCGTGTCGGCGGTTCCGGCGACGGCGCGCGCCGAGGTGGGCGCCGTGACCTCGGCTGGGCGGCTGCTGCGGCTGTCGGTGATCGACCTGCCGATGCTGCCGGAGACCGCCACCGCGCCGAACCTCGCGGGAGGCGCGCCCCTCTCGGAGTTCCTCTCCCTGGAGGCCGACGAGACCGTCGTCTGTCTGACGACGCTGGACGAGTCCTCACCGGGCCTGGCGCTCGGCACCGAGCAGGGCGTGGTCAAGCGGGTGGTGCCCGACTATCCCGCCACCAAGGACGAGTTGGAGGTCATCACCCTCAAGAAGGGCGACCGCATCGTCGGCGCGGTGGAGCTGCGCACGGGTGAGGAGGACCTGGTCTTCATCACCGACGACGCCCAGCTGCTGCGCTACCCGGCCTCGCAGGTCCGGCCGCAGGGCCGCCCGGCGGGCGGGATGGCGGGCGTCAAGGTGGGCTCCGGCGCGAAGGTGATCTCCTTCACCGCGGTGGATCCGGCGGCCGAAGCCGTGGTGTTCACGGTGGCCGGTTCCCGGGGCACTCTGGTCGGCACCACGCAGGGCACGGCCAAGCTGACCCCGTTCGACCAGTATCCGCGCAAGGGGCGGGCGACCGGCGGCGTGCGCTGCCAGCGCTTCCTCAAGGGCGAGGAGTGCCTGGTCCTCGCCTGGGCCGGCGCCACGCCCGCCCGTGCAGCGACAGCGAACGGATCCCCGGCGGACCTCCCCGATATGGACCCGCGGCGCGACGGGTCAGGGGTATCGCTGGCGAAGGCGGTAGCGGTGGTGGCCGGGCCGGTGTAGTCAGCGCGTTCCCCTGCTGTACGGCGGTCATGACGCCTGCGCGTAGCGCAGCACGCCCCACATGCTCTCGGGGCCGGCCTTCTCCGGGCCGGTCCCGGTGCATGCCGCAAGCCCGCTGTGCAGGGCACCGGCGTCGATCCCGGAACCGATCATCACCAGCTGGGTGGTGCGCCTCTCGCCTCGCCCCCAGGGCGAGGGGTAGAAGCGGAGGAAGTCGCCGACGGCGTGCAGGGTGAACTTCTGCCGGTGTCCGGTCACCCCGAAGTGGACGAAGCCCTTGATGCGGTAGAGCCCCTGGGGCCGGGCGTCGAGGAACTCCATGAGGCGGCGCGGGTCCATGGGGTCCTCAGAGGTGAACTCCACGCTCTCGTAGGCGGCGTGGAGATGACCGGCGTGCTGGTCGTCGTGACCGTGGCCCTTGTGATCGTGGTCGTCATCGCAGAGCTCGTCGAAGGAGAGCTGCCGCACCGCCGCCTCGTCCCGCACCCGCGGCTTCCGGTCGAAGAGCAGCTCGGGGTCCACCCTGCCGTACGACGCATGGACCACCGGGCCACCGGCGCCGAGTTTCTCCAGCAGCCCGGTGATGTCCCGGCGCTCCTGTTCCTCCAGGCGATCGGTCTTGTTCAGCACGACCAGGTCCGCGACGCCCAGATGCCGGTCGATCTGCGGGTGCCTGGCCCGCGTCCTCATGAACTCGGCCGCGTCGACGACCTGGACGAGTCCGCCGTAGACGATGCGCGGGTTCGAACTGGACAGGATCAGCCTGATCATCTCTTCCGGCTCGGCCACGCCGCTCGCCTCGATCACGATGACATCGATCCGGGCCGCGGGCCGAGTGAGACGGTCCAGCATCTCGTCCATGTCGGTGGTGTCGACGGCACAGCAGAGGCAGCCGTTCCCCAGGGAGATCATCGAATCGACCTGTCCGGCGACGGTCATGGCATCGATCTCGATGCTGCCGAAGTCGTTGACGACCGCGCCGATGCGGCTGCCTCTGCTGCTGCGCAGCAGATGGTTGAGGAGAGTGGTCTTGCCGGACCCCAGGAATCCTGCGAGGACGACGACCGGGATCTGCTTCTTCGCCACGAGAGGCGATGGTAGTGGGGCACCTCAGCCGGGTCGGCGGCCGGTTCCCATCCCCAGCTGTCGCCGGGACGTACCCCAACCGGACAGGCGCGCTACGGGACTTCCCGTCCAGCTCCGGACCGGCGTCACGCCGCCGGGACCGGCTGCGCAGGGGGCGGTCCACGTAGCGCGCAGCGGGCCGGATGATCTTGCCGTCCTCGGCCTGCTCCAGAATATTGGCACTCCAAGGAGCCGATCCCCTCCCCGCCTGAAGAGACGGCGCACCCTCGGCACAGAGTCGGTGGAGATCAGATAGCGCTCGATAGCGGGCACCGCGGCTGGGCCCGGCTCGGAACCACTCGCCGCCTCGGCGCGCGCCCACCCGTACGCCGTGGTTTCCGCCGGGCTGGGAGCCCTCGACGGACCGCTGCACGGTGCCGCAAGCGGGCTGGCGCACCGGATGCTGACCGAGGTCCTGCAGCGGGGCAGCGCGGCCGCGGTCGTCGCGGACCACCTGCGGGCCGGGCGGAGGGTGCCCGGACTCGGTCACCGGCTCCAGCCGGGCGAAGACCCGCGCGCGCAGGCGCTGTTCGGGATGCTGGAGGACATTCCGGGCGCGGCGAGGGCCCTTGACGCCGCCCGTGAGGTCGAGGCGACCACCGCGCGCCACGTCCCGCTGCACGCCAACGTGGATCTCGCACTAGCCGTCCTGTCCGTCACGATGGACATGCCTCCGGAAGCCGGCGAGACGATCTTCGCGGTGGCCCGTACGGCCGGGTGGATCGCGCATGCGCTGGAGGAGTACCAAGAGCAGCCGCTGCGGATGCGCCCCACCGGCCACTACCGCGCCCCGCTCCCGCCCCGGCCGCTCCCGTAGCCAGGACGGCCCGACACCGTGCCGCTGGTGGCCACCGGGTTAGGCTCACCTTTGTGAGTACCTGCGCGACCGCCTCGCGGGAGTTGGCCGAGCCCATGGCGGCCACGGCTGCCACCGCCAGGACGTGGCTGCTGATCGAACAACCCGGCCCCTGGGGCGTCAAGGCGCTCACGTCCAGCCATCTCGACCCGGCGGTCGGCCGCGCGCTGGAGCGGGCCGCCGACGGCACGGGCGTGCGCCTCGCGCTCATCCGGCAGCCCGGGCGCCACGCGGACCTGCACACACCCTCCCGGCGGAGGGTGTACGCGGCACACACCCGGCCCGGCCGGTCATGGATCCGTACAGCGGAGATCGACGAGCCGGAACAGCTCCTCGCCCTGGACCTCGCCGCGCTAGGGGCAGGCGAGCACGGCGACCTGTGGCACGCCTACCACGGCGACCCGCTCGCCCTCGTGTGCACCAACGGCAAGCGGGACCGCTGTTGCGCGCTGCTCGGCCGCCCGCTCGCGGCGGATCTGGTGGCCCACGGTGGCGCCGAGGTCTGGGAGGTGACCCATATCGGCGGTCACCGCTTCTCCCCCACGCTCCTCGTACTCCCCTATGGCTACGCGTACGGACGGGCCACCCCCCATGCCATCAAGGACGTGCTGGAGGCGGCACGCGACGGGCGGGTCGTGACGGCGGGCTCCCGCGGGCGCTCGGCCTGGGACCGGCCGGGGCAGGCGGCGGACCTGGCGGTCCGCGAGCTGACCGGCGAGGACCGGGCCGATGCGCTCGAGGTGATCGGCACTGCGGTACGGCCCGGGGGCCCCGCTCCCGCCTGGACCGTAACCGTGGCCCACACCGACGGCCGAAGTTGGCAGGCGGACGTCGTGCAGCGGATGGCACATCCCCCGCGGCCGGAGAGCTGCGGTGCGGCCCTCGGCTCCCCCGCCGGGATGGCCGTCGTCGCCGTCCGCGAAAGGGCCTTGGACGCATTCTGACGCAGCCCCTGTTCTGCGCTTTTCGCTCGCGCTAGAACCGCTGTGAACAGCGAGACACGACACTCATCGGACCCGCCCCTTACGCTTCGTTCGCATGAGCGAATCGGCGGAGGAGGCCCCGCGGCCGGGGCTCCGGGACGGCGGGCGGCGGGACGGAGGCGGACGTATGCGCATCGGGTGGCCCCGCCGTGTCTTCTCCCAGGTGCTGCTGATGCAGCTCACCATCGCCACCGGGGTGACCGCCCTGGCCACCGGTCTCTTCCTGGCGCCGCTGGGCGACCAGCTCGACGACCAGGCGATGCGCCGCGCCCTGGCGATCGCGCAGACCACCGCGACCCGGCCTGGCCTGGCGGACCGGCTGCAGAACTCCCCGCCCTCCCCCGACGGCCCCGTCCAGGCGGAGGCGGAGCGCATCCGCAGGTCCACGGGCGCCGAGTACGTCGTGATCATGGACAAGCGCGGGATCCGCTGGTCGCACACCTCGCCGCGCGAGATCGGCAGACACGTCTCCACGGACCCCAGCCAGGCGCTGGCAGGCCACGAGGTCATGCAGATCGACGAGGGCACGCTCGGACGCTCGGCCCGGGGCAAGGTGCCGCTGCGCGACTCCGCGGGCGACGTCGTCGGCGCCGTGTCCGTCGGCATCGCCTACGAGAGCGTCCGCGACCGGCTGATCTCGGCCGTGCCCGGACTGCTCGCGTACGCGGGCGGGGCACTCGCCGTCGGGGCGCTGGCGGCGTACGTGGTGTCCCGCCGGCTCCAGCGGCGCACCCATGACCTGGCCTTCTCGGACATCTCCGCCCTGCTCGCCGAGCGTGAGGCGATGCTGCACGGCATCCGCGAGGGCGTGGTCGCCATCGACGTGCACGGTCGGATCCGGCTGATGAACGACGAGGCGCAGCGGCTGCTGGGCCTCACCCCCGTGGACACCGGGCGACCGCTCGACGAGGTGCTGGGCCCCGGTCGTACGACCGACGTCCTGGCCGGCCGGGTGACCGGCGACGATCTGCTCACCGTGCGGGGGAACCGGGTCCTCGTCGCCAACCGGATGCCGACCGACGACGGCGGAGCCGTGGCGACCCTCCGCGACCGCACCGAGCTGGAGCGGCTCGGGCGGGAGCTGGACGGCACGCGGGGCCTGATCGATGCGCTGCGCGCCCAGGACCACGAGCACGCCAACCGGATGCACACCGTGCTGGGGCTGCTCGAACTCGGGCTGCACGAAGAGGCGATGGAGTTCGTCACCGAGGTCGTCGGGGTGCACCGGGCGACGGCGGAGCAGGTGGCGGAGCGGGTGCGGGATCCGCTGCTGGCGTCCCTGCTCGTCGGCAAGGCGACCGTCGCGGCGGAGCGCGGTGTTCCGCTGCGGATCTCCGATGACACCCTGCTGCCCGACCGGGTCGTGGACCCGCGCGGCATGGTGACCGTGGTGGGCAATCTCGTCGACAACGCATTGGACGCGGCGGCAGGCACCGCGGATCCGCTGGTGGAGGTCGCCCTGCGGGCGGAGGGGCGTACGGCGGTGCTGCGGGTCGGGGACTCCGGTCCGGGTGTGCCGCCCGAGCAGCGCGAACTGATCTTTACGGAGGGCTGGTCGACAAAGGAGCCGCCGGCGCACGGGCAGCGCGGCATCGGGCTGGCACTGGTGCGGCGGCTGGCCGAGCGGCAGGGCGGCAGCGCCCGCGTCGCCGCCCGGTCGGGCGGCGGGGCCGAGTTCACGGTCGTCCTGCCGGAGGCGCTGGCGGAGGAGCTGGACCCAGCGGTGCCGGCCACGGCGGGAGAGTCTCGGTGATCGACATACTGGTCGTGGACGATGACGTGCGGGTCGCCGGCATCAACGCCGCGTACGTCGGGAGGGTCCCAGGCTTCCGGGTGGTGGGCACGGCACACACCGCGGCCGAGGCGCTGGCCTTTCTGGAGCGCACTGCGGTGGACCTCGTCCTCCTGGACCACTACCTCCCCGACGGGACGGGGCTGGCCCTGGTACGGCGGCTGCGGCAGCGCGGTCACCACACCGACGTGATCATGGTGACGGCCGCCCGGGACATCGCGACCGTACAGGCGGCGATGCGCCACGGCGCGCTGCAGTACCTGGTCAAGCCCTTCACGTTCGCCGGGCTGCGCGCCAAGCTCGACGGCTACGCCGCTCTGCGCCGCGCTCTCGACAGCAGCGGTGAGGCCGAACAGGCCCAGGTGGACCGGATCTTCGGAGCGCTGGGGGCGCCCCCGGCGGGCGCCGCCGCAGGCGCCGCAGCCGCGGGAGCCCAGCTACCCAAGGGGCACTCGGCGCTCACCGCGGATCTCGTCCGTGAGGTACTGCGCGGCGCGGACGGCCCGCTGTCGGCGCAGGAGGTCGCCGAACGCTCCGGGCTGAGCCGCCAGACGGCGCAGCGCTATCTGAAGCTGCTGGAGCGTGCAGGACGGGTACGGATGAGCCTCAAGTACGGCGAGACGGGCCATCCTGAGCACCGTTACGTATGGGACCGCGACCGGACCCTCGGTTAGACGGCCGGGGGGCCACCGCCACCCGATGGCACGTCAGGCGTCGATCCTCGAACGGTCCAGTGTGGCGGCGGAGTTGGTGATGAACTCCTTGCGCGGCGCGACCTCGTTACCCATCAGCAGGTCGAAGGCCGCCTCCGCCGCCTCCAGATCGCTGATGTTGACCCGGCGCAGCGTGCGGTACCGCGGATCCATCGTGGTCTCCGCGAGCTGGTCCGCGTCCATCTCGCCGAGGCCCTTGTAGCGCTGAATGCCGTCCTTGAAGCGGACGTTCTTGCGCTGCAGCTCCAGCAGCGTCTCCCGCAGCTCGTTGTCGGTGTACGTGTAGATGTACTTGTCCTGGCCCTTCTTCGGGTTGATCAGCTCGATCCGGTGCAGCGGCGGCACCGCCGAGAAGACCCGGCCCTGCTCCACCATCGGCCGCATGTAGCGCTGGAAGAGCGTGAGCAGCAGGCAGCGGATGTGGGCGCCGTCGACATCGGCGTCGGCAAGGAAGATCACCTTCCCGTACCGCGCCTGGTCGATGTCGAAGGTCCGTCCCGACCCGGCCCCTATGACCTGGATGATCGCCCCGCACTCGGCGTTCTTGAGCATGTCGGAGACCGAGGACTTCTGAACGTTCAGGATCTTGCCCCGGATCGGCAGCAGCGCCTGGAACTCGGAGTTGCGCGCGAGCTTGGCCGTACCGAGCGCCGAGTCGCCCTCCACGATGAACAGCTCGCTGCGGTCCACGTCGTCACTTCGGCAGTCCGCCAGCTTCGCGGGCAGCGAGGAGGATTCCAGTGCCGTCTTCCGCCGCTGCGCCTCCTTGTGCTGGCGCGCTGCGATGCGCGTACGGGCCGCCGCCACGACCTTCTCCAGCACCGACCGCGCCTGCTGCTTGGCGTCGCGCTTGGTCGAGGTCAGGAAGGCCTTGAGCTCCTTGGCCACCACATTGGCCACGATCCGGGAGGCGGCGGAGGTGCCGAGCACCTCCTTGGTCTGCCCTTCGAACTGGGGCTCGGCGAGCCGTACGGTCACCACCGCCGTCAGGCCCTCCATCGCGTCGTCCTTGACGATGTCGTCCTCGGCGACGCGCAGGAGTTTGGACTGCCGCAGCACTTCGTTGACCGTACGGGTCAGGGAGCGCTCGAAGCCGGCGATGTGCGTGCCGCCCTTGGGCGTGGCGATGATGTTGACGAACGACTTGACCGTGGTGTCGTAGCCGGTCCCCCAGCGCAGTGCGATGTCGACCCCCAGTTCCCGGGTGACCTCCGTCGGCGTCATGTGGCCGCGGTCGTCCAGCACCGGCACGGTCTCCTTGAAGGTGCCCTGGCCGGTGAGCCGCAGCACGTCGCAGACGGGCTTGTCCTGGGCCAGGTACTCGCAGAACTCGCTGATCCCTCCGTCGAAGCGGAAGATCTCCTCGCTCGGCTTGTCGGCCCCGTCCTGCTCGGCGAGCACCCGCTCGTCCCGTACGACGATGGTCAGACCCGGCACCAGGAAGGCCGTCTGCCGGGCGCGGGCGTGGAGCGTCTCGAGCGAGAGCTTGGCGTCCTTGAGGAAGATCTGCCGGTCCGCCCAGAAGCGGACCCGGGTGCCGGTACGGGTCCGCGGCACCTTCTTGCCCTTGAGCAGGCCGCTGGAGGGGTCGAAGGGCGCGTCCGGACCCGACTCGGTGAAGATCCCGGGAACGCCACGCCGGAAGCTGATCGCGTGGGTGCGGCTGGCGCGGTCGACCTCGACGTCGAGCCGCGCGGACAGGGCGTTGACGACGGACGCGCCGACGCCGTGCAGACCGCCGGAGGCCGCGTACGAGCCACCGCCGAACTTGCCGCCGGCGTGGAGCTTGGTCATCACCACCTCGATGCCGGACAGACCGGTCTTCGGCTCGACGTCGACGGGGATGCCGCGGCCATTGTCCCGGACCTCGACCGAGCCGTCCTCGTGGAGGATGACCTCGATGCGGTCGCAGTGACCACCGAGGGCTTCGTCGACGGAGTTGTCGATGATCTCCCAGAGGCAGTGCATGAGGCCACGGCTGTCGGTCGATCCGATGTACATGCCAGGCCGCTTCCGCACGGCCTCCAGGCCCTCCAGGACGAGCAGGTGCCGCGCGGTGTAGTTGGAACCGTCTCGGTCTGCTCCCGTCAGCAGCGCAGTGGACGGCACGGACGTCTCGGCGGTCACGCGGTTCGCTCCTCGCTGAATTTTTCTGGCTGGCCCGTATCAGGGGGCTCAGGGGTGGCTGGGTCGCCCGTCAGAGAGTACCGAGGCCTGATAGAGCCGTTGCGCAGCCACCCGTGAGAACGTCCATGGTAGTCCAGAGTCGCTTATGTGTTCGATACGTCGATCGAGTGACACACACATCACGTTCCCTTCCAGGCATGAACCATTTAGGCTCCGGGCACGTCCTCATGAACAACCGGCAACCCGGCCGGAAGGACAAAGCCAGACAAGCCCCCACAAGCGCGATGAATACGTAAGCCAACGCAATACGGCTCATTCGCCGCCAACCGGCAACATTCGCCACCTCGGAATGGCAGTTTCGAGGAGAAGCCCCGAGCGGGAACGTTTTCGGCCTGGTTGGATGTTGACCCTGGTACGACAGCTCGTCGAGCTAGAGAAGAGGCGACGTGACTACTGTTCTGACCCCCGCGACCCCGCTGACGGCCGCTGACCGCTGCGACCGTTGCGGCGCACAGGCATACCTGCGCGTCGTCCTGATGAGCGGCGGCGAACTGCTCTTCTGCGCCCACCATGGCCGGAAGTTCGAGCCGGAGCTCAAGAAGATCGCCGCGGAAATACAGGACGAGACTGAGCGCCTCACCACAGTTCCCCCCTCCGCGACGAGTGAGGAGCACTGACGCTTCGCATCCCCGACGAGCCAGTGCCGGCCCAGGGCCGGTCGGTGGGCGGTCATCCCTGTGACGCAGGGGCGGCCGCCCACTCTCGTCCCGCCTTCCTCACCGATCCGCGTGCGATCCATCGCGCGCGATCTTCCTCCAGGCGCGGTCATGGCCGCGCCCCGACCAGTCCCGCAACCGCCGAGACCCGGGTGTAGACGCCGGGTCGGCCGACCTTGCCGCAGCCGCTTCCCCACGAGACCAGCCCGATCAGCCGTCCCCGAGCCACCAACGGCCCTCCGCTGTCTCCCTGGCAGGCGTCACGCCCGCCCGTGGCCTCCCCGGCGCAGAGCATGGACGCGGGCTCGTAGCGGCCTTCCAGGGTCCCGGGATAGGTCTTCCGGCAAGCGGCGTCGTGCAGTACCCGGACCTTCGCCGCGTAGAGCCTGGTCGAGTACGCACCCCGCCCGGTGGTGTCCCCCCAGCCGTAGACGGTCGCCGGAGTACCCGGCCGGTACGCGGGGTGACCGTTCGCCGCCATGGATATGACGTGGTTCGCGGGGAGCGGGCGCTCCAGCGTGAGCACCGCGACGTCCCCAACATTCGTCACCGTGTCATAGGCCGGATTGACCCAGACCTCGCGCACGGGGATTTCCTTGCCCTCCGAGCCCCGCAGATCGCCGCGCCCCGAAATGATCCGCAGATCGCGCACGGCACTCCGCTCCGTGCCCAGCACCTCCCGGCTCATGCAGTGCGCTGCCGTGATCGCCTTCGCCCGCCCGACCAGGACGGCGCCGCAGAACTGTCCCGACCGCACGTCACCGAACCGCTCTCGGCTCCCCAGCGCCACCGCCCAGGGAGTTCGGGCCGCCGAAACCGGCTGGCCTCCTATGATCACTCCGTCCGCCGCCACGGGGGCCGGTTCCGCAAGGGGGAGCGCGACTGCGGCCGATGCCAGAGCCAGCGCGCCGACGAGGACTCGGGGAATGGGACGCATGGGGTGACTCCTCACTCTGAGACGCACCTCGCACACCCAGAGTGACCCGAATGGGCGTCGTACGCACTCGGACGGACGCATCAAATCGAACAGCCCTCGGCCCGGAACCCCTGAAGGTTCCGGGCCGAGGGCTGTGCTTGCCGCCCGCTGCCGCGCGGCCGTCAGTCGAGGTAGTCCCGCAGCACCTGGGACCGGGACGGGTGGCGCAGCTTCGACATCGTCTTCGACTCGATCTGCCGGATGCGCTCACGCGTCACGCCGTAGACCTTGCCGATCTCGTCCAACGTCTTCGGCTGACCATCGGTGAGGCCGAAGCGCATGGACACCACGCCCGCCTCGCGCTCGCTGAGCGTGTCCAGGACCGAGTGCAGCTGCTCTTGCAGCAGGGTGAAGCTCACCGCGTCAGCCGGGACCACGGCCTCGGAGTCCTCGATGAGGTCACCGAACTCGCTGTCGCCGTCCTCGCCCAGCGGGGTGTGCAGGGAGATCGGCTCGCGGCCGTACTTCTGAACCTCGATGACCTTCTCCGGGGTCATGTCGAGTTCCTTGGCCAGCTCCTCCGGGGTGGGCTCGCGGCCCAGGTCCTGGAGCATCTGACGCTGCACACGGGCGAGCTTGTTGATGACCTCGACCATGTGCACCGGGATACGGATGGTGCGGGCCTGGTCGGCCATCGCTCGCGTGATCGCCTGACGGATCCACCAGGTGGCGTACGTGGAGAACTTGTAGCCCTTGGTGTAGTCGAACTTCTCGACGGCGCGGATCAGACCGAGATTGCCCTCCTGGATGAGGTCCAGGAAGAGCATGCCGCGGCCGGTGTAGCGCTTGGCCAGGGACACCACCAGGCGGAGGTTCGCCTCCAGCAGATGGTTCTTGGCGCGGCGGCCGTCCTCGGCGATGATCTCCAGCTCGCGCTTGAGCTTCGGCGCGAGTTTGTCGGAGTTCGACAACTTGTCCTCGGCGAACAGGCCGGCCTCGATGCGCTTGGCGAGCTCCACCTCCTGCTCGGCGTTGAGCAGCGGGACCTTGCCGATCTGCTTGAGGTAGTCCTTCACCGGGTCGGCGGTTGCGCCGGCTGCGGCGACCTGCTGCGCCGGGGCGTCGTCCTCGTCCTCGTCGGACAGTACGAAGCCCTCGCTCTCTGGGCCGCCCTCGGCCGGCTCGGCGCCGGCCTTCCCTGGGGCAGGAGCTTCGTCGACGGCCTCATCGGCCTCGACCGGCTCCTCGGCGTCCTTCTTGGCCGCGGTCTTCTTGGCCGCCGTCTTCTTGGCCGCGGTCTTCTTCGCAGCCGTCTTCTTGGCCGCGGTCTTCTTCGCAGCGGTCTTCTTGGCGGGCGCAGCCACGGCCTCGTCGACGACAGCGTCCACGGCTTCCGGCGCGGGAGCGGCCTCGGCGGCGGGCGCGGTGGCCTTTTTGGCCGCCGCCGTTTTGGCCGCTGCCGTCTTGGCCGCGACGCTCTTGGTGGCGGTGCGCTTCGCCGGGCTCTTCGCTGCGACGCTCTTGCGGGTGCGCTTGGGCGCCTCTGCGGCACTGACCATCAGCGTCACACCCTCCTCGTCGAGGACCTGGTTGAGGCTGCGCAGAACATTCTTCCACTGGGTTGGCGGAATCTGGTCAGCCTCGAAGGCCCGACGCACGTCATCGCCGGCGATCTGCCCCTCAGCCTTTCCCCGCTCGATGAGCGCCATCACAGACTCGGACTCGGCGATCTCCGCGGGGAGCGTACGGGATGTGCTGGCCGACACGAACAACCTCTCGGAACGATGGGAACGGCTTCCGGCCCCGTCCACAGTGGACCGGAGCCGACGACCGCCGGCGGGGATGACCCGACGGCGCGGGCGGAACCGCAGAGCAACACAGCATCGCGCACGACACTCGTATTCCCCCAGCGGCTGTCACCTCTTAGGTCATCGCGCTTGCCCGCAGAGTGTTACGCCCAATCCACGTGGTCCGAGTCACACCACGCAGCGACCACAAACTGGTTGTGACCGGTCGAATGTCGAATATGGCGACTGACGCGCGACTCGTCCCTCCCCGCCGGATGTCCCGTCGCAGTGGCCGTCCGGTCCACCGTGTCCGGACGGCCTGTCCGCCCGCGGCAGCGGCCGCCGGGCCGGGCCGGAGTTCAGTGACCCGGCCCGGGTTCCGGCGGCACGAAAGCTCCCGGTATCGCGTCGGTGGGCTCAGTGCTCGCGCGGTGCGGGCACCACGCGCTCCACCTCGGGGTGCACGGTGAGCAGCTGGCGCATGGCCACCTCGGCTCCAGGCGCGTCACCGCTGCCGAGCGCTTCGACGATCCGCGAGTGCAGGCCCACGGAGGCCTCGGCCGGGCGGTCGCAGCCCGTGGCCGGACCGCCGGAGACCTGGAGCGCGGCCGAGACGATCCCCGACAGGTGCTCGAGCATCCGATTGCCCGCGAGCTGGAGCACCAGCGCGTGGAACTCCGTGTCGGCGCGGGAGAACGTGAGGGTGTCACCCTGCGCCAGGGCGTGTCCCATGATCTCCACCATGTCGGCGAGCCGCTGCTGTACGTCCTCCCTCCCGTGTCCCGCCGCGAGGCGGGCGGCGAGCGGCTCGATCGTCCAGCGCAGTTCGCACAGCTCCCGACGCTGGTCGTCGCGCTGCGGGCCGAACGCCCGCCACTCGATGATGTCCGGGTCCAGCAGATTCCAGTCGCTCACCGGACGTACCCGGGTACCGACGTTGGGCCGAGCACTGACCAAGCCCTTGGCCTCAAGGACTCGGAGCGACTCGCGGACGACGGTCCGGGAGACCTCGAAACGCTGCCCGATCTCCTCGGGGACGAGCGGCCGGTCGGCGCCGAGGTCGCCGGAGACGATCATCTGGCCGAGCTGCTGGACGAGTTGGCCGTGGAGCCCGCGGCCGCGACTGCCGGCTGCGCGCCGGCCGACCCGGCCCATCTCCGTGTCGCCCCCGTCCCAGGAAGGGCTGCCGGTCCGGTCGACGCCGGGAGCTTCGCCGTAGGGATAGCGGTCAAGCTCGCCCGGACCGGATAGTCCGGAGTCGACGGGGCGAGCCGCGGTCATCATGGTGTGCGCAAGGGTACTCACGCATCCTTTGTCGGCGACGTTCCAGGCACCCTTGAGGTCTTTGGTGAAAAGCACACGAAAGGGTGATCGCCCATCACCTGATAATTGACGCCCAATCGGAAGTAATCGGGCTATCTCCGCTGGGTTGTGGGCAGTTCGCAGGGCACATGTCGGCGGATTACCGGCACTAACGCGCCTTGCGGTGCAACACCGTCATCAGATATGCGCAGAGCAACAGGCAGAGCGACAACGCCAAGGCCCGGCCGACAGGTTGGGATACGAGTCGCAGCACGCCGGAGATCCATCCGTCGAGCCCCGAGGGCCACCGCGCCGGGCCTCCTGTGCGGAGCCACCCGGGCAGACCGGCGAGCGGGCGAGAATCCGGGCGGGCCAGGAGCGCCCGGACCGCGGGGACCGCGGCCACGGGCCCGGCCAGAACCACCGCGAGACCCATGGCGGTGGAGCGGAACAGACCCGCGGCGAGCAGCCCGGCGCAGGCACAGCCGGTGACGAGCCCGGCCCAGCCCGCGAATGCCACGGGCCAGTCGGCGGGCAGAACCGCCGCCTCCGCTCCGAAGATCAGCCTCAGGGCCGTTTCGTTGAGCACCACGGAAACCAGGGCGAGGACAACCGCGGCCGCGGTGCAGACGGCGAGTTTGGCGAGCAGCAGTCCCAGCCGCCGTGGAACCGGAGTGTGAGCGTAGCCGAGCACCGGGTAACGGAACTCCTGCCCGAATGCCAGGGCTCCGAGGAGAGCGGCGCCGAACGCCGTCGGTGGGAGTGGGAGTTCTACCGGCCAGCCTGCGAGCAGGCGCGCGGCGGACGTCTCGCCCGCGCGCGCTGCCAGCGCGGAGGCCAGCAGAGAGGCGGCAAGCGTGGCCCCGGCCGCCAGCCACCCGGTCCGTACGCCGCCCGCGCGGCGCAGTTCGTAGCGGAGCGGCCAGGCCGGGCCCGGCGGCGCGGCCCGGGGGAAGGAGCCTCCGGCCTCCGGTGGCACGGCAGTTGAGCCCCTGTGCGCCGAAGCGGTCGCAGCGGTCCGAGGCTCAGGCGTCACGGGACGGCCATCGGCCCGGTCGAGCGGGGGCACCGGGCCGGTGTCACCGATCTCGTCGGCCAGTTGATGGACCAGGATGCCGTGGCGGAAGGCGGTCTCACCCACGGCCGCACAGCTGCTGCCGTAGACGGAGATACGAGCTCTGCTCTCGCGTACGACCTCGACCGGACCGCCCCGGCGCTTTCCGTCGCTGAGGAGGGCCGCGAGCCGGTCGGCGTGCGGAGACCGGACGGCGACGCGAGGGCGCAGACGGGTGCGGGAGAAGTCGGCCGCACTCTGGTCGGCCACGAGACGCCCTCCGTCAATGGTCACGACCCGATCGGCGACGCGGGTCGCCTCGAGGGGGTCGGGCGTCGTCACCAGGACGGCTCCGCCTTGAGCGGCGTAGCTGCGGAGCAGCCCGCGCACCCATGCCGACTCGCGGGGCGACAGGCTGAGAAGGGGTTCGTCGAGGACAAGAGTGTGCGGGTCGCCCAGAAGTGCGGCGGCCAGACCGAGCCTGCGGTCCATCCCGAGGGACAGCGACCCGAGCCTGTGGTAGGCGAGACCGCTGAGACCTACGAGTTCGAGCACGGTGTCGGCCCGGCCAGTGGAGACGCCCGCGGCAGCGGCGAGCATGCGCAGATGGCCACGGACGCTGCGCGCGGGGTGGCCCGGCACATCCCCGAGCAGGACTCCGACCTCACGGGGCGGGTGCGGGATGCGGTGCAGAGGACGGCCTCGGATCAGAGCCACCCCACGGCCCGGCTGGAGTTGCAGCATCAGTCGCAGCGCCGTCGTCTTGCCCGCGCCAGCCGCTCCGAGCAGGACGGTGACATGGCCGGGGCGGGCCTCGAACGTCAGGTCCTCGACGGCGGGCGGGGCACTGCGCCGTGCGGCGCTGGTCAGTCCGATGGCCTGGATCATCGCTTCTCCCGCGGGACGGAAGACCGCTCGGCGGCTGCGGCACGTACCGCAGCAAGATAACCCGATATGTCCTATTTCCTGCGGAGCGTGGCCCTGCCTCGCCCGGTCGTGTCCTGGATTCCGCTCAGACCTCGGGACGCAGCATCGGCGGGTTGAGCAGCGTCGCCCCACCGGCACGGAACAGCTGGGCCGGACGGCCGCCCTGGCGCGTCGTGGTGCCGCCCGTCGGCACCAGGAAACCTGGCGTGCCCGTCACCTTGCGATGGAAGTTCCGTGGATCGAGGGCGACCCCCCAGACCGCTTCGTAGACCCGGCGCAGCTCTCCGACCGTGAATTCCGGCGGACAGAAGGCCGTGGCCAGCGAGGAGTACTCGATCTTGGAGCGGGCTCGCTCGACGCCGTCCGCGAGAATCCGGGCATGGTCGAAGGCGAGCGGTGCCGCCGCCTCCCCGTCGCGGCCCAGGCCGCCCTCCTGGGCCAGCAGCACCTCCACCGGAGCCCACCGCGCGCTGTGCGCGTCACCGCCCGGCCGGGGAGCCGGCAAGTCGGGCGCCAGCACCAGATGTGCCACGCTCACCACCCGCATCCGGGGATCCCGTTGGGGGTCGCCGTACGTGGCGAGTTGCTCGAGATGCGCTCCGTTGGCGGCGGTCGGGCCGAAGGGGTCGTGCACGAGCAGCCCGGTCTCTTCGGCGAGCTCACGTGCCGCGGCCGCCGCGAGGTCCTCGTCGGGTCGCACGAACCCGCCCGGCAGCGCCCAGCGCCCCTGGAACGGCGGCTCGCCGCGACGGACGGCGAGCGCACACAGCGCATGCCGCCGCACGGTGAGCACGACCAGGTCGACAGTGACGGCGAAGGGCGGAAAGGCCGACGGGTCGTAGGGCGCCATGCGGCGATCATAGTCGTCTGCCTGACGATAATCAGGATCTTCAGGATCCACTTCACACCGGCGACCGGCGACCGGAGCCGCGCGCCGACCTCATCCGCCGCGATGCCGCACCCGAGCGTCATGCATCGCTCCTCGCCCCGCGTCGGCGCGTCCGGCGACGACGCGCGCGACTGCGCTGACGGCTGCCCGCGGGTCCGGTGGGCCGGGTTCGCTCGCGCCGGCCGCTTCCAGGAGGCGCAGGGATGGGTACGGGGCGCCCGGCGGTGCGGCCCGCCCGCTCCTGTCGGAGGCAGCGTCGGAGCAATTCCGGGTCGAGGCCTTCATTGGCGCCCTGGTGGAGGAGCTTGGCGAAGAGGTAATCGGGGTCGACCCGCAACGCCATGCTCAAGGCAACCCGGGCAGACGGTTCGTCCCCGGTGGACAGGGCCACCCACCCGGCGAGGGTGAGGGGAGCCGCCGCGTGGTCGCCATAGGCCCCGACACAGCGCCGGGCGAGCGCTCGCCACACCCGGAGCGCGCGTTCGGCCTGCGGGCCCTCCATCCACTCCGCGGCGCGATCCCGGGTGGCACGGTCCTGCAGCCCGAGGATGATCGCTGCGGCCTCTTCGTCGGTCACGATCAGGTCGTCGCGAGCATCCGCCGCACGGGGATCACCGGTCGCGGGCGCCTCGGAGAGGCGGTCCAGAAGCCTTTGGACGAGAGCGATCGTCTCTTCGCAGACCGTCTCGCGGTCCACTCCCCCGAGGATCCGCGGAACGAGTTCCGCAGTGGCCGCGTCCAGGGCCTCCTCCTGAGCCGCCGCGGCGGGCGGTCCCAGAGGAGCCAGTCTGGCCTCCATGTCCCGCAGCGAGCCGCGCACCTGGATCCCGGCGTAGGTTGCGGCAGCCGCCATCACCGAGGTGCCGGGCAGGACGAGCGGTGTGCCTTCCGCAGGGCAGCACCGGTCATCGGGACAGCAGTAGGACCAAAAGCGGCCGCCGGAAATGCAGAGGGCTTCCAGAACGGGCACATCCAGCTCACCACAGGCGGTGCGCAGTCGCCCGGCCAGCGGTCGCAGCTGCTCCATCACTTCCTGACCCGTCTGCTTCCCGGAAGGGTCCTTGCACAAGAAGACGACAACGCCGTCGGGTCGGCCACTGCGCTTCGCGCTGCCCGCGACCAGGCATTCGGCGAGCTGCGCGGCAACATCCGGCCATTCATCGCAGTTGCCCGGAATGCCCAGCCGAAGACGTCCGCCGAAGCGGCCGCGACGGCCGTGCAGGGCGACCATGACGATGCTGTCGTCGGGATGAAAACCCATCAAGTACGGGAGTGCATCGGCCAGTTCCGCCGGACTGCGCAGGGTGATCTGCTCATCGGCGGACGGCTGCAGCGGTTCGATGTGATCAGTCATGCCCCGACAGTGCCGCCCCGCCGCTCACCGCCGAAACCCCTGTGGATAACTCTCGGCAGTTCTGTCGTACCGAACGGTGTGGACGGTGCGTGTCGCCGACGAGTTTTCCACAGGCCGGGCACCCGCATTCGCGAGGTGTCCGTGCCATCGGGTTGCATGGGGGCATGAGCAACGAAGAACTCCGCGCCTCAGCCGATGCCGTACTCGCCCGCCTGGTCGGGGACGCAGGCGGAGCCGCCAGACTCCGCGAGGATCAGTGGCGCGCCATCGAGGCCCTGGTCGCGGACCACCGCCGGGCGCTGGTGGTGCAGCGCACGGGCTGGGGCAAGTCGGCGGTGTACTTCGTGGCCACAGCGCTGCTGCGGAGCCGCGGCAGTGGGCCCACGGTGATCGTCTCGCCGCTGCTCGCGCTCATGCGGAATCAGATCGAGGCCGCCGAGCGTGCGGGCATTCGGGCGCGCACGATCAATTCCGCGAACACCGAGGAGTGGGACTCCGTCCAGGCCGAGGTGGCCGCGGGCGAGGTCGATGTGCTGCTGGTCAGCCCGGAGCGGTTGAACAACCCCGACTTCCGCGACCAGATGCTGCCGAAGCTCGCCGCGAGCACCGGGATGCTCGTGGTCGACGAGGCGCACTGCATCTCCGACTGGGGCCACGACTTCCGGCCGGACTACCGCCGGCTCCGCACGATGCTCGCCGAGCTCGCTCCCGGCGTTCCCGTGCTCGCGACGACGGCGACGGCCAACGCACGTGTCACCGCAGACGTCGCCGATCAGCTCGGCACTGGAGAGGAGAGCTCGGAAACGCTCGTCCTGCGCGGCCCGCTCGACCGCGAGAGTCTGAGCCTCGGCGTGCTGCGGCTGCCGGATGCGGCCCACCGGCTGGCCTGGCTGGCCGACCACCTCGACGACCTCCCGGGATCCGGGATCGTCTACACGCTGACGGTGGCTGCGGCCGAGGAGGTGTCCACCTTCCTCCGGCAGCGCGGACACGCCGTGGCCTCGTACACGGGAAAGAGCGAGGATGCCGACCGCCGGGCGGCGGAGGCGGACCTGCTCGACAACCGGGTGAAGGCGCTCGTCGCCACATCGGCACTCGGCATGGGCTTCGACAAACCGGACCTGGGCTTCGTCGTGCACCTCGGCTCTCCGTCCTCGCCGATCGCCTACTACCAGCAGGTGGGGCGCGCGGGGCGCGGGGTGGAGCACGCCGAGGTGCTGCTGCTCCCCGGCCGTGAGGACGAGGCGATCTGGCGTTACTTCGCATCGCTCGCCTTTCCGGCCGAGGAGCAGGTGCGCCGTACGCTCGACGTCCTGGCCCAGGCGGGGCGGCCGCTGTCCCTTCCCGCACTCGAGCCCCAGGTCGATCTGCGGCGATCGCGACTGGAAGCAATGCTCAAGGTCCTCGACGTGGACGGGGCCGTGCACCGGGTCCGCGGCGGCTGGACCGCCACAGGACGGCCGTGGACCTATGACGCCGAGCGATACGCCTGGGTGGCTCGGCAGCGCGAGGCCGAGCAGCAGGCGATGCGCGACTACGCCACCACGGACCGCTGCCGCATGGAGTTCCTGCGCCGGCAGTTGGACGACGAGGCAGCGGTGGCCTGCGGGCGCTGTGACAACTGCGCGGGGGCCCGCTTCACCGCCGACGTCTCCGCGACCTCCCTGGAGGCGGCCCGTGGCGAGCTGGGCAGGCCCGGGGTGGAGGTGGACCCGCGCCGCATGTGGCCGTCCGGGCTCGCTGCCGTCGGGGTGGACCTGAAGGGCCGCATCCCGGCGGGCGAACAGGCCGCTCCCGGCCGCGCGTTGGGCCGACTGTCCGACATCGGATGGGGAAACCGGCTGCGGCCGATGCTCTCCGCCCAGGCCCTCGACGGACCGGTGCCCGACGATGTCGCCGACGCGGTGGTGACGGTGCTCGCCGACTGGGCGAAAGGCCCTGGAGGCTGGTCGTCCGGAGCACCGGATGCCCCCGCCCGGCCGGTGGGAGTGGTCACCATGGCATCGCACACCCGCCCGGAGTTGATCGGATCTCTCGGCCAACGCATCGCGGCCATCGGCAGAATGCCGCTGCTCGGCTCCCTCGCCTACGCGGAGGGCGCGGATACCAGGGTTCCGCGGTCCAACAGCGCACAGCGGCTTCGCGCTCTGCATGGCGCGCTGACGGTCCCTCCCGCGCTCGTCGCGGCACTGACGGCGGCCGGCGGGCCGGTGCTCCTCGTGGACGATCTGACCGATACGGGCTGGACGCTCGCTGTGGCCGCACGACTGCTCCGCCAGGCAGGAGCCGAGGGGGTGTTCCCGCTGGTCCTCGCGGTCCAGGGATGACTAGGGGGATGACCAGGGACGAGGGGAGCAGCACCGGGCAGACGTCCGGCAGGGATATAGCAGCCGGACCGGCCGATACCGGTCAGTGGCGCCAATTGCTCATTGCCGCTGGCCAGTAGGGCCGCAAGAATTGTCCGTGCTTCCCGCACCGCCCTTTCCTCGGTTCGCAAGGAGCTGTGCTGCGGTGCGCCCGAACCGACCCTGCCCGGTGTGCGGGCGTGCAGACGAAGGAGGACCGTGACCTCCGGATTCGCTCCGTCCCCGGCCGCGTCGCTCTCGGTGCCGACCGACTCCGCCGCGCGCCTGGGCCGCATGCTCGAGCCGTCGGAGTGGGCCTCGGCGGGCATCCCCCTGCTCCGCAATCCCCGCGAGGTCGTCACCGGCCTGCACGTCCGTCATCTGCCCACGCCCACGACGGCGGTCGTCGCCGTCCTCGACCCGAACGAGAGAGTCACCGCGAGCGCTTCGTTCACGCGGCGCTCCATCGCACCCGACGGCTGGGTGCTCCGTAACGCCCTGCTGGCACAGTTGCGCCGCATCATCCCGCACGACCTTCGGCGCCGGGTCCCGGTCCGTACCGCGGTTCTGCTCTACTGCCGGGACGGCGAGGCCCGGTGGACGGAGGAGGACGGCGCATGGATGTGGGGACTGCGCGACGCCTGCACTCTCCACGGCCTGCGCTGTGGCGCGTACATCACGCTGACCGGTGACGGCTGGCAGGTGCTCGGCGAGGGGCGCGGGGGTCGTCGGCCCCACTCCGCTTCCCACCAGGAGGAGGGCCCTCGACAGGGTCGGCGGCACGGCACGAAGCCCCCTGTCCCCCGGCACATGACGGCCGGAGTCACCGACCTTGCCCGCACCGCCGCTCGATGACGCCGCCGCTCACCGACTCCGGCGGTCGGGTCAGACCCCGGCGCCGATGAGCGCGTTGATCCGCTGCGGATCTCCGCAGATGATCAGCAGCACTCCCGCCTTGGCCATGGCGGCGGGCAGCGCACGGATCGCGGCATCGTCCGCGCCCCCGTTCACCGCGACGACCACGACAGGACGCCCCGCCGCTCGCCCGGCCACCGCGGCGTCCGCGTAGAACACATCGTCGCGGGCATCGTGCTGCGCCCAGTACGACTCCTCGCCGAAGGACAACTCGTGTGCGGCCCATGGATGCTGATCGCCCGTGGTCAGCACCAGGACGTCGTGGGGGGCACGTCCGGAGTCCAGCAGCAGATCCACGGCCTCTTCGGCCGCGTCCAGCGCCCCCTCGGCCGGGGCAGGGATCAGCTGGATCTGCGGACCCGAGGTGGACGCCGGGGACTTGGCGGCATCACGCGGGCTGCGCTGCACCGGTGTGGCGGCTGGGCCACGCTGGGGTCCGGGGCGACCGGGCCGCCCAGTGGCAGGCCTGAGCCCCGGACCGGGGACGGGACGAGGGGTCTGCGCGGTACGGCCGGCGGCCGGGCTGACGCGGGGACCCGGGACACTCTCGTGAATCGGAGGCTCCTCGGGGATGAGAGGCATGGGCTGATGTCTATCAAACGTCGGTGCGATGCGCATCCGCGGGGCCGGGTGGATGACAGGACGGCCGCTCAGAAGTCGAATCCGAGTTGCCCTCCGGATTCCAGGGACGTCTGCCGCGGCACGACGCGCTCCCGCTTCAGATGCCGCCAGTGCGGCAGGCCGTCCCAGTAGGCCCAGGACATCCGGTGGTGGACCGTGGGCCCGAGCGACTCCAGTGCCGCACGGTGCACAGGCGACGGGTAGCCCGCATTTCCCACGAAGTCGAAGTCGGGGAACTCCAGGCCCAGTTCCGCCATCATGGCGTCCCGGCAGACCTTGGCGATCACGGAGGCGGCGGCGACCGCGACACAGGACTGATCGCCCTTGATGACCGTACGGACCCGCCAGGGCGCTCCCAAGTAGTCGTGCTTGCCGTCCAGGATCACCGCATCGGGCCGGACCGGCAGCGCCTCCAGGGCTCGCCCCGCCGCGAGTCGCAGCGCTGCCGTCATCCCCAGCTCGTCGATCTCCTGGGGCGAGGCGTGCCCGAGGGCGTGGGAGGTGACCCAGCCTTCCAGCACCCCCGCCAATTCCGTTCGCCGCTTGGGCGTGAGCAGCTTGGAATCCGTCAGGCCCTCGGGTGGTCGGCGCAGGCCGGTGACCGCGGCGCACACCGTGACCGGACCGGCCCAGGCACCACGCCCGACCTCGTCGACGCCGGCCACCATTCTGGCTCCGGTGGTGGCGCGCAGTGAGCGCTCGACGCGATGAGTAGGCGGTTCGTACGTCATGGCGTCCTCAGATTACGCCGCTCGGGCCGCGCTACGGGAGGCGGGCCCAGACCCGGTGCGGCAGCAGAGCACCGCACCGGGTGATGCCCTTCAGTAGGCGTCACGCTCGGCCTCGTACGCTCCCGCGCGGGCGCAGGCGGCCTGGGGGTCGGAAACCGGCCGGTCCTTCAGGATGGCACGGGCCCGGGATGCGCCGAGGCTGGTGGCATACCAGGGGTCGCGATGTGCCACCAGGCTGCGCTCGATGTCGCGCAGGGCGCAGGAGCGCTGCGGCTCCGGGAGCCGGTCGAGGGCCGGTACGGCGTCGGCCGAGAGGTCCTGCAGATACTCCAGGTCGATCTTGCCGGTGCGCTCATACCGCCCGACGTTCTGCTCCGCCACGAGTCCGTCCGGTGAGAGCAGGCCGAAGGCCAGCACCGCCGCCGCGGCGCTGCCGATGACCGCGCGCGGCAGCCGACCGTCACCGAGCAGTCCCGCGGCCATGATGAGCACGAGGACCAGGCCGAGCCAGAGTTCGGCGCCGGCCACCGACACCCGGAGCCGGGTCAGCCCGTAGGCGTCGACGTAGAGGTCCATGCGCCGCAGGGCGGATGCGACCACCACCAGGGTGAGGACGCAGAGCGTGCCGAGCACGGCGCGGACGAGAGTGCGGTCGTGCCGGTTTCCGCGAGGCGCCCAGCGCAGCGCCAGAGCGATGACGACCAGCGTGAGGAGCGTGGCGCAGAGCAGTTGCCAGAACCCTTGGCGGGCGTACTCCGCGTACGTCAGACCGGTCTCCTTGAGCACCGTGTCGTAGCCGCCGAGGAGCACGGCGAGTTGGACCGCGATGAAGGCGGCGAAGAGCACATTGAGCACGATGAGCGGAAGGGCCCACTCCAGGCGGGCGCGCGGCCGCCCGCCGGTGCTCCCCAGCCGGTCCCAGTGCAGCGGTGCCGCAGCGGTCCGGGCAGCGGCGAGCGCGCCCAGCAGGCCCAGCAGGAAGAAGAAGACGCGGAGCGGGGCGACGGTGACATCGGGCACCAGACTGCCGAGCAGATCGGCGAAGGCGGCGTCGGCGCCTGCGAAGAGGGCCCCGAAGACGGCGAGGAGGAGGACGGCGACTCCCGCCGGGCGCGCCACCGGTGCCCAGCGCTGCCGCGTGCCCTCGGAGGACTGGCGCAGTCCCTGCCAGGCCCAACGGGCCCCCGGCAGCACCGCGCCCAGCACACCGACCGAGCCGAGGAGGGTGCCCCGCCAGGTGCGGCAGCCGTGCAGGGCGAGGGAGCCGAGCGCAAGTGCGGCGAGCATCGCGAGGAACGTCGGCCAACCGGCGTCGCGCACTGCGGGTACGGCGAGCAGGGCCAGGCCTCCGCCCGCCCAGACCAGGGTCCAGGGCCGGGTCCGACGGCCTGCCTCCCGGGCTGCGAAGGCCGCCGCGAGAGCCGCCGGCACAGCAACGATCAGCAGGTTGATTCCGATGCCCTCGTCGAGCAGCAGCGCACTCAGGACGGCGGTGGCGAGTGCCGCCCACGCGGTGGCGGGCCGGATGGCAGCGGGCCGTCCGGACTGGACTTTCTCACGCCAGTGCGGTGGCGGGAGCGGGCCGGAGAGCGACTGCGCCTTGCTGCACTGCGTCGGGTGCTGCTCCTTCCGGAGGTGCGACGGTGCATGCCAGGGATCCGGCATGGAGGCTTCCGGTTCTTCCTCCGCGCGCTCCCCGGCTGAGCTGTGCTCGTGCTCGTCGGCATCCGCGTCGACGTACTCGTCGAACTGCTCCGCCTGCTGGTCGTGCTCCTCGGCCTGTTCCTCCGGTCTCGGAGCGGTGGACGGCGAATCGGACACGGGACCCCCTCCCGACCAGGCCGCCGCCCCTGGTGCATCGGCGAGGTCGGCCCGGTGTCTCGTTGGTACCACCAGCCATGATCGGCCCGTGGATGGGCGTCAGGGTAAGCCGCTCCGATGCAGGTGACGGCGACCGGGGGTCGGTAAGCGGAAGCTGTGGCATGACCGTGACACAGGCCGGGCCCCCGTCAGGCGGTCCGGACGACGGGTCAGCCCGCCTCCGCCGGTGCCCAGGCAGGCAACGGCTCGGTGTGCTCCTGCCACTCGCGCGGCGGCGCACCTGCCTCGGCGGCCGCGACGACGCCGCCCACGATGGCGCAGGTCGTGTCCACATCGCCGCCCACCTGCGCCGTGGTCCAGAACGCCCCGGTGAAGTCCCCGAGGTGGCGGGCGGCGGCCCAGAGCGTGAAGGGCACGGTGTCGTGTGCACTGGTACGGCGCCCGCAGCCGAGGACGGCGGCCACCGTTCCGGCATCGCCGTAGTCGAGCATGTCGCGGGCGCGCCGCAGTCCGGCGTGCATGGCGCTGCGCGGCACGAGTTCGATCACCGTGTCCAGGAGGGCTTCCGGTCCGGCGCAGCCCTTCGGGTCCGCGACCAGGGCCGCCGCGGCGGCGACCGCCATGCTTCCGGCGACGGCCTCACGGTGCTGGTGCGTGATGTAGGACGAGATCTCCGCCTGGTGCGTGGCCTGCTCCGGGTCGCCCGCGTACCAGGCCCCGAGCGGAGCGATCCGCATCGCGGCACCGTTACCCCACGACCCCTGCCCGTTGAACAGGGCGGAGGCGAGCTCACGCCAGTCGCCGCCCTCCCGGATCAGGCGCAGCATCCGGTTGACGGCCGGGCCGTAGCCGCGGTCGACGTCGTGGTGCTCGGCGAAGGACCGGGCGAGCGCGTCCTGGTCGACGCGTCCGTGGTCGACCAGGACGGCCAGTACCGAGCACGCCATCTCCGTGTCGTCCGTCCACTGCCAGACACCGGGAGGCAGCTCTCGCCGCTTCAGGGCCGGGTAGTTCGAGGGCACGAAGAACTGGGAGCCCAGCGCATCGCCCACGGCCAGCCCCCGCAGGCTCGCCAGGGCGCGCTCACAGCGTCGCATCAGAGGGGGATCAGCGGTCATCGCCGTGACACTCTAACCGGTGGTGTCGTACGACTCGGGGGTGCACCAGCGCTCGAACGGCCGGTCCAGGCGGTAGCGGCCGTCCGCGCCGAGGATCAGCGTCCGGAACTCTCCGTTCCGAGGATTGGACAGGGACTCGAATTCGGCCACCGTCCAGTGGAACCAGCGCATGCAGAACAGCCGCATCGTCAGGCCATGAGTGACCAGGAGGACGTTCGGCGGGTGATCCGGCCGCTCGAAGCTCCGGTGGAGGCTCTCCAGAAACGCCCCGACCCGGTCGTAGACGTCCGCACCGGACTCCCCCTGGGGGAAGCGGTAGAAGAAGTGCCCGTACGCGTCACGGTGGACCTTCTGCATCCGCACGTCCTCGGCGTCCTGCCAGTTGCCCCAGTCCTGCTCCCGAAGGCGCGGCTCTTCCCGGACCCGCACCAGCCTCGGGTCGAGTCCGAGCGCCCGGAAGGTCTGGTGGGTCCGCCGGTACGGGGAGACGTACGCGCTGACCCTCTCGTCACCGAAGAGTGCCCGCAGCCGCTCCCCCGCCTCCTCCGCCTGGCGCCATCCGGCCGGGGTCAGGTGCAGCGCATGGTCGGGCTGCCGCTCGTAGACCGTGTCATCGACGTTGCCCTCCGACTCTCCGTGCCGGAGGAGAACGATGCGCCGCGGCCGTGCCATGCCGCCACCATAGATCGCGGGCCGGGGACCGGCGCGCCCTCAGACCGACCAGGACGGTTCGAGGGCGACGACGTCGCCGGCGAGTGCGGATACGTCGGCCTCGATCTGGGTGCGCAGCGCCAGGCGCTCCACGCGTTCCGCACGGTACTTCCCGTGCTCCGCCGCGGAGTCCCACAGCGACAGCACCAGGAATTCATTGCCCGGCGCCTCCCCGAAGACCCCCCGCAGCATGCCGGGCGACCCGGCCATGGCCGGATTCCACACCTTCTCCTGCATGAGTGTGAAGTGCTCCACCCGGTCCGGACGGACTCGGCAGTGGGCCACCCGCGCCACATCCGCGTCGGAGAAGACCGGCCGGAAACCGACCTTCACATCGAAGCGGTGCTCGAAGAGGCGTATCCGGGCGTCCTTGAAGGTGCCGGACTGCGCGGCTGCGAGCCGGGTGTGCGACCGCGCCATGAAGGAGTCGTAGAACGCCCGGCTCTCCCAGAAGGCGAAGAGATGGACCACATCCGGCCGCGCCCGGCTCCATCCACCGCCCTGTCCCCGGAATCCCGGTTCGCCGAGCAGCCCCGCCCACTTTCGCTGCCCCCGCTCGAAACCGCGGCGGTCCACCACGGTGCAGCGAATCCACTTGACCAGCACCGCGCCATCGTAGTGGGAGCCGACCACCGGCCGGCTCCCACGCGTCGATCGTTCGCGATCAGCTGCAGCCGCTGGTCGAGCCACAGCCCTCGCACAGGTAGCAGCTGCCCGCGCGGCGCATCTTGGTGCCGCACGAGAAGCACAGTGGGGCGTCCGCGTTCAGCCCGAGCTGCATCTCCACCAGCTCGGTGGAGCTGTGCGCCTCCTTGGGTGCGGGCACAGCCGCCGTCACCTCGGGCTTCGGCGAGTTCTGCGAGGTCACCCTGGGCACCTCGACCTGACGCGGTGCGGACTGGGCGAGCCCCTCGACGTCCATCTCGTCGTCGGACGGCTCGTACGAACCGGTCTCCAGGTGGCGCTGACGCTCGTCGGCCGAGTGGATGCCGAGCGCCGAACGGGTCTCGAACGGCAGGAAGTCCAGCGCCAGGCGGCGGAAGATGTAGTCGACGATCGACTGTGCCATCCGCACGTCCGGGTCGTCGGTCATACCGGCCGGCTCAAAGCGCATGTTGGTGAACTTCGAGACGTAGGTCTCCAGCGGCACGCCGTACTGCAGGCCCACCGAGACGGCGATGGAGAAGGCGTCCATCATGCCCGCGAGGGTCGAGCCCTGCTTGGACATCTTCAGGAAGACCTCGCCGAGGCCGTCGTCCGGGTAGGAGTTGGCCGTCATGTAGCCCTCGGCGCCACCCACCGTGAAGGAGGTGGTGATGCCGGGGCGGCCCTTCGGCAGGCGCTTGCGGACCGGTCGGTACTCGACGATCTTCTCCGCCGGCGGCTCGGTCACCTCCGCTGCCTTCTCCTTCCACTTCTTGGTCGAGAGCGGCTGGCCGACCTTGCAGTTGTCGCGGTAGATCGCGAGCGCCTTCAGCCCGAGTTTCCAGCCCTCGAAGTAGATCTCCTCGATCTCCTCGACGGTGGCCTGCTCCGGCATGTTCACGGTCTTGGAGATCGCGCCGGACAGGAACGGCTGGGCGGCCGCCATCATCCGGACGTGGCCCATCGGCGAGATGGAGCGCTCGCCCATCGCACAGTCGAAGACCTCGTAGTGCTCCTGGCGCAGGCCCGGGGCGTCGATCACATTGCCGTGCTCGGCGATGTGGGCGACGATCGCCTCGACCTGCTCGGGCTGGTAGCCGAGCCGCTTCAGCGCCTTCGGGACCGTGTTGTTCACGATCTGCATCGACCCGCCGCCGACGAGCTTCTTGAACTTGACCAGGGCCAGGTCCGGCTCGACGCCGGTGGTGTCGCAGTCCATCATCAGGCCGATGGTGCCGGTCGGGGCCAGCACCGACGCCTGGGCGTTGCGGAAACCGTTCTTCGCCCCGAGGCGAAGGACGTCCTGCCACGCCTCGGTGGCCGCGGCCCACACCGGGGTGTCCAGGTCGTCCATGCGCTTGGCGGTGTCGTTGGCGTCCGCGTGCTGCTTCATAACGCGCTTGTGGGCGTCGGCGTTGCGCGCGTAGCCGTCGTACGGGCCGACGACCGCGGCGAGCTCGGCGGAGCGCTTGTACGAGGTGCCGGTCATCAGCGAGGTGATAGCGCCGGCCAGCGCGCGGCCGCCGTCCGAGTCGTACGCGTGGCCGGTGGCCATCAGCAGGGCGCCCAGGTTGGCGTAGCCGATGCCCAGCTGGCGGAACGCGCGCGTGGTCTCGCCGATCTTCTGGGTCGGGAAGTCCGCGAAGCAGATGGAGATGTCCATCGCGGTGGTGACCAGCTCGACGACCTTGGCGAAGCGCTCGGCGGCGAACGACTGGTTGCCCAGGTCGTCGTCGCGCAGGAACTTCATCAGGTTGAGCGAGGCGAGGTTGCACGAGGAGTTGTCCAGGTGCATGTACTCGCTGCACGGGTTGGAGGCGGTGATCCGGCCCGACTCCGGCGAGGTGTGCCAGTGGTTGATGGTGTCGTCGTACTGGATCCCCGGGTCGGCGCAGGCCCAGGCGGCCTCGGCCATCTTCCGGAAGAGGCCCTTGGCGTCGACCTCCTCGATGACGTCATGCGTCATCCGCGCGCGCAGGCCGAACCTGGAACCCGACTCGACGGCCTTCATGAACTCGTCGTTCACCCGGACCGAGTTGTTGGCGTTCTGGTACTGGACGGAGGTGATGTCCTCGCCGCCGAGGTCCATGTCGAAGCCCGCGTCGCGCAGTGCGCGGATCTTCTCCTCCTCCTTCACCTTGGTCTCGATGAAGGCCTCGACATCCGGGTGGTCCACATCCAGGACGACCATCTTGGCCGCGCGGCGGGTCGCACCACCGGACTTGATCGTTCCTGCGGACGCGTCGGCCCCGCGCATGAAGGAAACCGGACCCGAGGCGTTGCCGCCGGAGGAGAGCAGCTCCTTGGAAGAACGGATGCGGGAGAGGTTCAGACCGGCGCCGGAGCCGCCCTTGAAGATCATCCCCTCTTCCTTGTACCAGTCGAGGATCGACTCCATGGAGTCGTCGACGGAGAGGATGAAGCAGGCGGAGACCTGCTGCGGCTGCTTGGTGCCGACGTTGAACCACACCGGGGAGTTGAAGCTGAACACCTGGTGCAGCAGGGCGTAGGTGAGCTCGTGGTCGAAGATCTCGGCATCCGCCGGAGAGGCGAAGTAGCCGTGGTCATCACCGGCCTTGCGGTACGTCCCGACTACGCGGTCGATGAGCTGCTTCAGGCTCGACTCGCGGTCGGGGGACCCCACCGCACCCCGGAAGTACTTGCTCGTCACGATGTTGACCGCGTTCACCGACCAGAAGTCGGGGAACTCGACGCCACGCTGCTCGAAGTTGACCGAGCCGTCACGCCAGTTGGTCATGACGACGTCACGGCGCTCCCACACCACCTCGTCATACGGGTGCACGCCGGGGGTGGTGTGAATGCGCTCGATGCGCAGCCCCTTGCTCGCCTTACTGCCCTTGGCGCGGGAGCCTCGTGCCGGGCCGCTCGTCGTCTCTGTCATGCCGCCTCCCTGTACGGGCTATAACGCCCTGATGTGCCCATTCTCTTCCCCTTGGGCACGGTGTCTGTCTGGTGCCCGCGCGCTCGCCGCGCTCCGGGCAGGTCTGTGTGCGCCGCTAGTCGGCGGCAGTCGCCGGGGCAGGTTCCTCGCGGTCCCCGGCGGGCCCGGCGGCGCCCGCGGAAGATCGTTGCTCGCGCAGCTCCGCGACTGCGGCCTCGAAGTCCTCCAGCGAGTCGAACGCCCGGTACACGGACGCGAACCGCAGGTAAGCGACGAGATCGAGCTCCTGGAGCGGGCCGAGTATCGCGAGTCCGACGTCATGGGTGGACAGCTCGGCGCTGCCGGTGGCGCGCACCGCCTCCTCGACCCGCTGGCCGAGTTTGGCGAGCGCGTCTTCAGTGACAGGACGGCCCTGGCACGCCTTGCGCACGCCGGAGATGACCTTGTCGCGGCTGAAGGGCTCGGTGACCCCGCTCCGCTTGATCACCATGAGTGACGCCGTCTCCACCGTGGTGAATCGGCGGGAGCAGTCGGGGCACTGACGACGCCTGCGGATGGAGGTCCCGTCGTCGGTGGTACGGCTGTCCACGACGCGGCTGTCGGGGTGCCTGCAGAAGGGGCAGTGCATGTCCTCACCCTCCTCGACCCTCATGACCGTCGTACGACACAGGACAGCGCGACGCAGCACGACACAGCACGGCTGCACAGCTCCGCCGGACCCGCGAACGGGCCCTGGGAACAGCCTCAAGCATAGGCGATATCCGGGCTCATGGAGGACCGGGCACCACAACTTGTAGGTGACTGCCGACAATCTAACCACTAGATGTGGTGGTCGCCCGCCAGGCGCGCCGATTTGCGTGTCGCGCTGTCGCGGTCGCCATGAGCGTACGGGAGACCCCTGCGGGCCGACCGGCGGGGGCGGAGATGACACACTGGGTGCCACGACGGGAACCCTCCGGGCCCGGCACCCGTCGGCCATGTCGGCGGGGACGGGGCAGCGGCGGGAGTGCCCGCCTAATACACCCGCCCCCGTGATCACGTCAGCACATCTACGAAATTTCACTCGAACGTGTGTTTGGCGCAACCTTTCGAAAGCAACTACCGTTGTGCCCTGGGGAGAACATCTCGAGAGGGGCCGACGACGTGACCACCACCGCAGACAGTGCCACCATCACCGCCCAGGACCGCTCCCAGCACCGACTCGACCAGACGCGCACGATGAACGACACGGCAGCCATGAACCCTGAAGGGCAGAAGCCCGCTCGCTCGCTGCCCGGCCGACCTCCAGGAATCCGGGCCGACAGCTCCGGCCTCACGGACCGGCAGCGAAGGGTCATCGAGGTGATCCGGGACTCAGTGCAGCGGCGCGGTTACCCACCGTCGATGCGCGAGATCGGCCAGGCAGTCGGACTCTCGAGCACGTCCTCCGTCGCCCACCAGCTCATGGCTCTGGAGCGCAAGGGCTTCCTGCGCCGCGACCCGCACCGCCCACGGGCCTACGAGGTCCGCGGCTCGGACGGACCGACCGCCCAGCCGACCGACACCACGGGAAAGCCAGCCGCGTCCTACGTGCCGCTGGTCGGCCGGATCGCAGCCGGTGGCCCGATCCTCGCCGAGGAATCGGTTGAGGACGTGTTCCCGCTCCCCCGCCAATTGGTCGGTGACGGTGAGCTGTTCGTGCTCAAGGTCGTGGGTGACTCGATGGTCGAGGCGGCGATCTGCGACGGTGACTGGGTGACCGTGCGCCGCCAGCCGGTCGCGGAGAACGGCGACATCGTGGCCGCCATGCTCGAGGGCGAGGCCACGGTGAAGCGCTTCAAGCGGGAGGACGGCCATGTGTGGCTGCTCCCCCACAACTCCGCCTACCAGCCGATCCCCGGTGACGAGGCGACGATCCTCGGCAAGGTGGTTGCCGTTCTCCGCCGGGTCTGAGACGCCCGTTGCGACCGGGCCCCGGGACCCCTGCGCCGGTTCCGGGGCCCGTTTCTTGCGCCTAAGCCGGCGCCGCTTGGGGGGCACCTCCCAGCGGTAGCGGGGGGAGGACCTGGTTGATCACCGTCGGGGTTACTCAATTGATGGTTGCGGTAAGACGGCGATCAGGGGCTACTGATCGGCCGCTTTGGCGGCGGCGTCGATGGCGGCGAGCGAGCGGCGTACCTGGTTACGGTCCGTGGTGTACCAGAAGTCGGGCATCGAGGTGCGGAGGAAGCCGCCGTAGCGGGCGGTGGCCAGCCGGGGATCGAGCACCGCGACCACGCCCCGGTCTCCCGAGGCCCGGACCAGCCGACCGGCGCCCTGCGCCATCAGCAGCGCCGCATGGCTCGCCGCGACGGCCATGAAGCCGTTCCCTCCGCCCTCCTCGACGGCCTTCTGCCGGGCGCTCATCAGCGGGTCGTCGGGCCGGGGGAAGGGAATCCTGTCCATCACGACCAGCTGGCAGTTCGACCCTGGCACGTCGACCCCCTGCCACAGCGACAGGGTGCCGAAGAGGCAGGTCCGGGCGTCGGCTGCGAAGGCCCGGATCAGTTCACCGAGCGTCTCTTCGCCCTGCAGCAGGACCGGCAGGTCGAGCCGCTCCCGCAAGGCCTCCGCCGCCCCCTGTGCCGCCCGCATGGAGGAGAACAGACCGAGGGTGCGACCGCCCGCGGCCGCCACGAGCTCGGCGAGCTCGTCCAGCATGTCCGTGCGGGCTCCTTCGCGGCCCGGCTGAGCCAAGTGTCTGGCCACGTACAAGATGCCCTGCTTCGGATAGTCGAACGGCGAGCCGACGTCGAGGCCCGTCCACAGCAGGCCGGCGGCGTCGGCGTCCTCGCCGCCTCCCTCGTCCTTCATGCCTTCCGGGGACAGGCCGAGCGACGCGGCCACCCCGGTGAAGTCACCGCCGAGCTTGAGCGTCGCCGAGGTCAGGACGACGGAGCGGTCGGCGAAGAGCTTCTCGCGCAGCAGTCCGGACACCGAGAGCGGCGCGACCCGCAGGGAGGCCCCGAACCGGTCGTGCCGCTCGTACCAGACGACGTCGTACTCGGACCCGTTCGCGATGCGCTCCGCGACGGCGTGGACGTTCTCGACCGAGGCGAGGGCCTGCTTGCGCACGGCATCTTCGTCCTGCACCGATGTGTCGCGTGTGGTGCCGAGTGCGGTGATCACCGTGCGGGACGCGTCGCGGAGCGCCATGAGCGCATAGCCGAGGTCTTCCGGAATCTCCTCGAGCCGGCCGGGAAGCGCCAGCTCCATCAGCCTCTCGAAGGTCTCGGCAGCCGTCTGCAGCGCGTCCGCCGCCTTCTCGTCGACCAGCTTGGCGGCACGGCGCACAGCGCGGTTGACGGACCCGGGGGTCAGCTCACCGGTGGCCGCGCCCGTCACACGCGAGACCAGCTCATGAGCCTCGTCGATGACCAGCACGTCATGGCGGGGCAGTACTGGCGCCCCCTCGATGGCGTCGATCGCGAGCAGAGCGTGATTGGTCACCACGACCTCGGCGAGCTTGGCCCGCTCCCGCGCGGCCTCGGCGAAGCACTCGGCGCCGTAGGGGCACTTCGAAGCACCGAGGCACTCGCGGGAGGAGACCGACACCTGGGCCCACGCCCGGTCCGAAACGCCGGGGGTGAGATCGTCCCGGTCCCCCGTCTCCGTCTCGTCCGCCCAGTCGCGCATCCTCAGCAGGTCCTTGCCGAGCTTGCTGGTCGGCGTCGCGGACTCGAAGACGTCGAACAGGCCGTCTTCCTCCTCCTGTGGAACGCCTTCGTGCAGACGGTGCAGACACAGATAGTTGGAACGTCCCTTGAGCATGGCGAACTGTGGGCGCCTGCGGAGCAGCGGATGCAGCGCCTCCACGGTGCGCGGCAGATCGCGCTCGACGAGCTGCCGCTGGAGCGCAAGCGTCGCGGTCGCGACGACCACCCTCCCCCCGGCTTCGCCGGGTGGTGCCGCCACCCCCTGCGCGAGCGCGGGCACCAGGTATCCCAGGGACTTGCCGGTGCCGGTACCGGCCTGGACCAGCAGGTGACGGCCGCTGTCGACGGCCGCGGCCACGGCCTCGGCCATGGTCACCTGACCAGGTCGCTCGGTGCCGCCGACTGCGGTGACGGCGGCGTGCAGCAGGTCGGCAAGTGAGGGCTTCGTCATAGCGGACCCACCCTACGTGGCCGCACTGACATCGCTCACCGTCACGGCCTGCACAGGGGGTTGGGCACGGTGCCGTGGACGGCGGCGTGCGGCCGGTCGGGGCGGTCGCGGTAGCCGTCGAGGTGGAGCCGGTTGCGGTTCAGGCACAGCCTTTCGATGCGGGGAGTGAGCAGATCGAAGGTCTCGTACCGGTCCTTGAGCTCGGGAAAACGTGCGTGATAGCGGAGGATCTCCTCCCTCACGAGTGACCAGAACGCGGTTTCGCGCACCCCCAGGTGCTCCTCGCAGAGCGGTGCGAGGTAGCGGAAGACGCCGACGAAGAGGCCGGAGTGGATGAACTGAGTGAGGAAGTCGGGCGGCTCGGTGAGCAGCACGGCCCGTACCTCGTCGGGCATGGTGTCGTGCTCCGGCAGCGGCTCGGCACTCACGTTCACGTCGTCGACAAAGTCCTTCACCGCCAGCCGCACCGGCACGTCGTGCTCGTCGAAGACCACGATCGCGTTCTCGCCGTGCGGCGAGAAGACCGTGCCGTACCGGTAGAGGAAATGCAGCAGCGGGGGCAGCAGTGCGGCGAAGAGACGGGCCAGCCAGGCGGTCGGCGCGAGTCCGGAGCGGCGGACGAGCTCCGCGGTGAACGAGCGGCCCTGGGGATCGGTGAGCAGGAGCGCTGCCAGGGTGCGGGCCCGTTCCCTGGCGTCGAGGCGGGGGCCGAGCGGCTCTCGCCAGATGCAGCCGAGGAGCTCCCGGTACTGGTACGGGACGCCCGGCAACCGGTCGTACAGCGGGTGCTCGACCGTGACGGAGGCGGTCTCCCCGAGCAGGACGACGCGTGTTTCGTCGCGGAGGAAGGGATCGGCGTCGCGCAGGGCGTGCACCCAGCCGGTGACCGCGGGCGCTGCGAGGGTGCGTTCGGTGGGCAAGCCCCGCCACACCAGGGTGTTCAGGATGGAGAGTGGCAGTTTCACCGTGCGGGCGTGCGGGCGGCTGGTGTTGAGGAAGGTGCGAATCGACTGCTGAGGCAGCCGGAAGTCCTCGTCCTCCGGGAGCGGAATGATCGTTCCGTCAGCGATCTGCGGGGCGAAGAGGGGCGCGATGCTCTCGTCCCACTGCCAGGGGTGGACGGGGAGCCAGAGGTAGTCCGCGGGGTCACGGCCGTGGTTCGTGAGGGTGCGGGAGAAGGCTGCCCGGGTGACGGCGCTGAGCTCCTCGGCATAGAGCCGCTCGGGGTCGGCGAGTCCGGGGACGCCGCGGTACTGGGCGAGATCGCGGTGGACGGCGAGCCAGGGCAGGCGACGGGGGATGCGCGCTTCAGGCGCCCAGTGCGTCGTGTCGCCGGCGGAGAAACCGAGACGGCCCTTGTTGACGACGATCCACGGATGGCCGGTCTGGTGGCCCTCGAGGTCGGCGTAGCCGAGGTCGGCGAGATCCGTGACGCCTGCCGCCGTGGCGTCGATCCGGGTGTCGGCGGCGAGGGTGGCGGTGAGCTCGCGCAGCAGGTGGCCGGTGGTGTCACCGGTCAGGCCGAGGACCGTGTCGTGGGCCTGCGCGACGAACTGCAGAGGGTCGGCACTTGGCGTGATCGAGTCCGGGTCGACCCGCCAGTGCCCGTACGCGCCGCGGTGGGCCCGGAAGCGATAGGTGATGCCGTCGGCGACGGGGAGCTGGTACGCGAGCGCGTCGGTGCCGTCGGGCCGGGGCGCGATCACCTCTTCGTACGCGAACTCGGCGAGCATCTTGGCGAGCAGGCGGCGGGCCGCTCGGTGCCAGGCGGCAGGCCGTTGTGTCGGTGACGGACGCAAGGGTCTGGGCTCCTCGGACGGGGACGGGATGGGAACGGACATGGGCCGAGCGGTGTAGAGAAAGCAGTGGGGAAACCGGCGGGATGCCGGGACGAGCCGGATCAGAGGAGATGGCGGTGGACACGATCGCGGATCATGAGGGCAGCCCGCTTGTCGGGGAGATCGAGCTCGGCGTGGAAGCGGAAGCCCGCGCCCAGGAAGGCGGCCACGGAAGGGGTGTTGCGCAGATCGGGCTCGGCGATGACCCGGGTACACCGGGGGCGGTTGTCCAGGACCAGGTCGGACACGGTGCGCAGGAGCGAGGTGCCCACTCCGCGGCCGCGGTCGCCGATGGCGCCGATGAGCAGATGGAGGCCCGTGTCATGGGGTCGCGCGGGATAGTGGCGGGCGATGGAGTCGAGATCGGCGCGATAGAGCTCCCAATAGCTCATCGGGGTGCTGTTCAGGACTCCGAGGCAGGGCACGCGCCGGCCGTCGCCCTCGAGTTGGGCACGTAGGTGGGCGGCGGCGATCTCGTCGGGGCCTGCGAGTTCCCAGAAGGCAGCCACCGCGGGGTCGTTCATCCAGCGTGCGATGAGCGGGAGATCCCGGGGGATGCGCACGGGTACGAGCTGGAAGGATCCGCCCGACGGCGTCGTGCCGGGTCCCCACTGGGCGATGCCGTCGAGCAGGTCGGGTTCGGTCGCTTGGTGGGGCGTCGGCTTCTCGGACGAGGTGTCCGTGCGAGCAAGGAGGGCGCATTCCCGGGCGATCAGCGTGGTCAGCTCGTCCGGCAGCGGCAGATCGAGGGTGTCGTCGGAGGTGGAGCCGGCACTGGATTCGGGGGACGGCACGGCGGCGGTCTCCTCTCGACGCTGGGATGCATCCCGCGGATCTGGTCAGTCCCATGGGTTCGGATAGTCCTCTGATCTCGGTCCCCACTGTTGAGGGGCGGCTCGGGGTCATGCCGCTCAGGCGACCAGTGGGTTGGGAACGGTGACGTACACAGACTGGGTTTCCACCGGCCCGACGAGCTCGTCGAGTCCGTGCAGGCGGGTGAGGAGGTTGGCCTTGCAGCGAAGGGTGGACGACTCGAGGAGCAGCTCGGGCAGCGGCGAGCCGAGCTTGGCCTCTCCCGAGGCGGCTTCGCGCAGGAAGCGTCGGAACGCCGCGATGAGGACACGCTCGTCGGCGAGACGCTGAGCTCCGAAGGCCCCGATCAGGCCGAGCACGTTGTTGATGCCGAGGTAGTAGGCGAAGCGCTCGTCGGTGACGTCGTCGGCGACGAAGGTGTCGCTCTCGGTCCCGATACCGGGCAGTCTCCGGTCGAGCTCCGCCCGGTGGGACTCGCGGAAGTAGTAGCCCTGGTTGTCGCGGTATCGGCCGCCCGCAGGCCAGCCGTCGGCGTCCAGCAGGACGAGCGTGTTCTGCTGGTGGGCCTCGAGTGCAATCCCGGCTTCACCGTCGAGCCACAGCACCGGCCGGACTACGGCCTCGAGGTAGCGCAGGAACCACTCGGTGGAGACGGCGCCCGAGGTACGGCCGGTGGATGCTGCCAGCCTGCCCACGACGTCGGCGAGCCGGGAGCGCATCACCGGGGTGCCGACGGAGTCGCTTCCGGGATAGGGGCGCGGCGAGGTGAGTCCGGCGATGCACACGGCGTCGTCACCCGGACCGAAGGGGTTGTGCCGGATGACGACGTCCAGACCAGGGGCCGGGCGCTCGTCCACTCCGGAGACGGCGAGCCAAGCCGGGTCGCGGACGATGTCGAAGCCGGGGTGCGCGGTCTGCCACTGGTCGGCCAGGCCGGTGCGCAGCAGGCGGTGGACCTCAACACCGCGGTGCAGCTCTTTGCGGAGGTTCTCCCTGCGCGAGTTGGTGATCCTCAGTCCCAGGGAGAGCTTGAGCATGGCGGCCGCGCCGGGCCGGTGCACGGTGCGTACGGAGGAGGTCGGGTGCCAGGGCTGGCCATGGGCCCCCAGATAGTGCAGCAGCCCCGCGTCGAGGAGGTCGGCGACTACGGGGCGGTGCAGGACGTCGCGGGCCTGCCAGGGGTGGAGGGGCAACGGCACAGTGCCGTGGGGCAGTTCGAGACCACCGGCTGCCAGGTCGGTCACGAGCTGCCCGGCGGTCACCGGGCGGCCGTGCTCGGTCCAGGCCGAGTCGGTGGTCAGGATGGCCGGGTCGACGGCCATCCAGTGCAGGGGGAAGCAGCCGCGCAGTTCCGGCGAGTAGGCGCGGAGTTCCGAGTCAGAGAGCCCTTCGCGGCTCTTGGGAGTGGGGTGGAGCGGATGACCGAGAACGAGCGACTGCTCGGCGTCGAGGAAGAGATCACCGGTGGCCGGTGGGGCGGGGCGGCTCCGTCGGTCGCGGATGAACTCGGCGGTACGGCGTACGGAATCGGCGACGCGGCCGACCAGGTCCGCTCCCTCTGCGCCGCCGATGGGGCCGGCGCCACGTCCGCCCTCCCGGCTGAGCAGAGCTGCGAGGGTGACGGCGTCCACGGCCGGTGCATCCGTGGGGGCGTTCTCCAGGGCGGGGCTGCCGAACCGGTGCCAGCCGGTGGCCGACCAGTAGCGGACGGGGACCCGGAGCGCGGTGCCACTGGCGCCGAGGGGGATGCGCAGCCAGTCACCGTTCGGCTGCGGCATGCCGTGCTCTCTCGCCCAGCAGCGCAGCAGATTCTCCACGGCCGCCGCATCTGCCGCCGCTCGGGGATCGGGGTGGTCCAGCGGGTCGGGGGCGACAGGGCCGGGGTCGGCGGGGCGGGCCTGCTGTGGCACGGTGTGCTCGACGGTGGCCACGGGGGTCGTGCGGCCGGTGCGTGCGGTCATGGTCTCGTCGGCGCGCTGATCCCGGCGGTGAGGCCGCGGAGGAGGCGCCTTCCTCCTTCGTCTATGGGCTGGGCGTGGGGTGCCTGGAGCGGCCGCCGGGCTCCCGGAACCTGTGCTCGTGATCCCGGTGCGGCCGGCCGGGCGGGGCACCGGGGTGCCACCGGACTGTGGTCACCGGTGGGTGCCGGCAGCCGGCCGGGGCAGGCGAGGCCTGCCGCCGTCCCGGGAGTCTCTGCGCCCCGCGGTGCGACCGGCGGTGACGATGGCGTCGCTCAGGCGGTCGAGCACGGCCTCCGCCTGCTCGTCGGTGATGGTGAGCGGCGGGAGGAGCCGGACCACACTGGAATGACGGCCGCCGAGTTCGACGATCAACCCGCGCTGCAGGCACTCCTGCTGAACCGCCGAGGCGAGGCCCGGGGCGGCCGGTCGCCCCGAGCTGTCCGCGTCACCCTCCGCCTCCTCATCGACCAGCTCCACGCCGATCATGAGCCCCTTGCCGCGTACGTCCCCGATGCACGGCTGGTGCGCGGCGAGTTCACGCAGTCGCTGAAGCATGAGACCGCCGATGGTCGCGGCCCGCGCGGCGAGTCCATACTCCCGTACGTACGCCAGGGTGGCCGTGCCTGCGGCCATGGCGAGCTGATTGCCGCGGAAGGTGCCGGCATGGGCGCCGGGCTCCCAGGTGTCCAGATCGTCCCGATAGACCACGACCGCCAAGGGGAGGCTTCCCCCGACGGCTTTGGACAGCACCATCACATCGGGCACGATCCCGCTGTGCTCGACCGCCCAGAAGGCGCCGGTCCGACCGACGCCGGTCTGCACCTCGTCAGCGATCAGCGGAATGCCGCGAGCGGCGGTGAGCTGACGCATCCGGCGCAGCCAGCTGTCGGGGGCCGGGATCACGCCGCCCTCTCCCTGAACGGGTTCGAGGATCATTCCCGCAGGGGCCCCCACCCCGCCTTTCGGGTCACCCAACAGGTTCTCCGCCCAGTGGGCGCAGAGCTCCGCGCCCTGCTCGCCGCCGACCCCGAAGGGGCAGCGGTAGTGGTACGGATACGGCAGCCGTGCCACCCGCGGGTCGTCGGCGCCGCCCGATGCCTCGAGTGCCCCGACGGTCATTCCGTGGTGTGCGCCGGAGAAGGCGAGCAGCCCGGTGCGTCCGGTCGCGGTCCGGACCAGTTTGAGCGCCGCTTCCACTGCGTCCGTGCCGGCCGGGCCGCAGAACTGCACCCGCGCCCGGCGGGCGAGTTCGCGGGGCAGGGTGCGGAACAGCTCTGTGATGAAGGCGTCTTTGACGGGTGTGGCCAGATCGAGGACGTGCAGCGGCGCCCCGGAGTCGAGGACCGACCGGATGGCCTCCAAAACCACGGGGTGGTTGTGTCCCAGGGCCAACGCCCCTGCTCCGGAAAGGCAGTCGAGATAGCGCTGCCCGTCGGCGCCCTCGATCGTCATCCCCCTGGCTCTCACCGGCACGATGGGCAGCGACCGCGCATAGGTGCGGGCCGCCGACTCTCGGAGCGACTGCCGCCGCAGGATGCCGTCCTGTACGGCATCGATCGCAGGTTCGGAGGAGGCCACCTGGGGGCACGCCCTCTGACTTCGCCGGGGGGACCCCCACCCTGGGGGCACGCCCCCTGGCTTCGCTGGGGGAGTACCCCCAGGGGGAGGTGGCTGGGTCACGGCCACGTTTCGTCGATCCTCCCGCTGAACGCTTCTGCGCTGTCCCGCGTACGTACCAACGACGCCGCGAGCGGCGGATCACGGGCAAGCGGAAGATCGTTGGCCGACGGACGGGCGGGAGCCGCCGAGCTGGGGGCACGCCCCCTGGCTTCGGCCGGGGGGGGACCCCACCCGGCGTTAGCTGGGGGAGGAACCACGGACACGCCCGTGACCGTCCCCAACGTCACCGGCATAGTGGGGCCCCGCGCCTCTCGTCGGGCCACATGACCAGTCCATCGCCGACGCGACCAGATCAGGGGGAGTCCCACCCATGCCAGCCATACGCCCGCCCTCCCCCGGACTTCGGCATGGGGGCCTCCACCGCCACCTCCCCCTGGGGGCGCAGCGCGCCCGCGGCATCGGATCGACCCTTGCCGCAGCCGCGTTGGCGGCCGTGCTCGCGGTGACCGCGACCGCGTGCGGCCCGGAGGGCAACGGTGCGCTGGACCAGCCGGGTGCCTCCGCGGGGCGGCAGGGCCCGGGCGACATCGCGCTGCCCGACCTCGAGGACCGTCTGAAGGAGCTGGGCCTCGACCTGGACAAGTGGAAGAACGGCGAGTGGAAGGACTGGAGCAAGGACGACTGGCTTCGTGAGGCCGGGGACTTCGTCAACCCGATCATCCAGGACTTGTGGAAGCCGGAGCGGATGCAGGAGGCGGAGGATCCGCAGAAGACCGTTCCCGCAGATGTCTCGGATGACCAGGGCGTGACGGATCCCGAGCCGCAGCCGGTCCGGGCCCAGCCGGTCCAGACGCCGTACCACGAGAACGCCGCTCCCGTCGGCAAGGTCTTCTTCGACGGCCCCAAGGGTGCGATGGTCTGTTCCGCCACGGTCGTGAAAGACCCGGCCAACCCGGGCAGGTCCAACATGGTCTGGACGGCCGGGCACTGTGTGCACGCGGGCAGGAACGGCGGCTGGTACCGCAATATCGCCTTCGTCCCGTCCTTCAATGACAACGGCCTTCCGGCCGAACAGGTGAACAGCGCACCACGCGAGGAGCTCGCGCCCTACGGCGTCTGGTGGGCCGACTGGGCTTCCACCTCCCAGCAGTGGATCTCCGAGGGCTCGGCCTCGGGCGGCGGCGGCGCTCCGCACGACTACGCGGTGCTGCATGTGAAGCCGGAGGAGGGCCGGGAGGGCAAGTCGCTGGAGGAGACCGTCGGGGCGGCACTCCCGGTGGAGTTCAACGCCCCGCCCGTGCAGAGCATCCAGAGCATCCGGGCCATCGGTTACCCGGCGGCCCAGCCGTTCAGCGGCGTGTCCATGCACCAGTGCGTCGACAGGCCGGGCCGCCTCTCGGTGTCCTCGTCACAGCCGACGATGTACCGCATCGGCTGCACCATGACCGGGGGCTCCTCGGGCGGTGGCTGGTTCGCCGCCGGCGCCGACGGCCGCCCGGCGCTGGTGTCCAACACCTCCATCGGCCCGGTCACGGCCACCTGGTTGGCCGGTCCGCACCTGGGACGGGAGGCACAGAACATGTTCGACGCGGTCAGTAGGAAGTTCGCGGGCCGGTAGCCCGCCCGTGGGCGCAACGCTGCAGAAGGCCCGTTCCCAACACGCACACGATGGGAACGGGCCTTCTGCACCGTGCGTCCGCCGACGCGACAGCCGGCTCCAGGCCAGCGGTCAGTGGCGGCCCACCGGTGCGTACGGCTGCAGCTCGGCGGCCAGCTCTTCGTGGACCCGCGCCTTGAGCAGGGTGCCTTCCGGGGTGTGTTCCTCGGAGATCACCTCGCCGTCGGCGTGCGCCCGCGAGACCAGCTGACCCTGCGTGTACGGCACCAGTGCCTCGACCTCGACCTGCGGGCGCGGCAGCTCCGCGTCGATCAGTGCCACCAGCTTGTTAATGCCCTGGCCCGTGCGGGCCGACACCGCGAGCGCGCGCTTCTCGATGCGCATCAGCCGCTGGAGCACCAGCGGGTCGGCGGCGTCCGCCTTGTTGATCACCACGATCTCGGGCAGATCGACCGCACCCACATCGCGGATCACTTCCCGTACGGCGGCCAGCTGCTCCTCCGGCGTCGGATGGGCTCCGTCCACCACGTGCAGGATCAGGTCGGCGTCGGCGACCTCCTCCATCGTGGAGCGGAATGCCTCCACGAGGTGATGCGGCAGGTGCCGTACGAACCCGACGGTGTCGGCGAGGGTGTAGAGCCGCCCGCTGGGCGTCTCCGCGCGCCGTACGGTCGGGTCGAGCGTGGCGAACAGCGCGTTCTCCACCAGCACACCGGCGCCGGTCAGCCGGTTGAGCAGGGAGGACTTACCCGCGTTGGTGTACCCGACGATGGCGACGGAGGGCACCTTATTGCGCCGGCGCTCCTGCCGCTTGATGTCCCGGCCGGTCTTCATCGCCGCGATCTCCCGGCGCATCTTCGCCATCTTCTCGCGGATCCGCCGCCGGTCCGTCTCGATCTTGGTCTCACCGGGGCCGCGGGTGGCCATGCCGCCACCCGAAGAGCCGGAGCCACCGCCACCCATCTGCCGGGACAGCGACTGACCCCAGCCGCGCAGCCGCGGCAGCATGTACTGCATCTGCGCGAGCGAGACCTGCGCCTTGCCCTCTCGGGACTTGGCGTGCTGGGCGAAGATGTCGAGGATCAGGGCGGTGCGGTCGACCACCTTGACCTTGACCACATCCTCGAGGTGGATCAGCTGGCCAGGTGTGAGCTCGCCGTCGCAGACGACGGTGTCCGCCCCGGTCTCGAGCACGATGTCACGCAGCTCCTGGGCCTTGCCCGAGCCGATATACGTGGCCGGGTCGGGCTTGTCGCGCCGCTGGATCACCCCGTCGAGCACCAGTGCACCGGCCGTCTCGGCCAGCGCGGCCAGCTCGGCGAGGGAGTTCTCCGCGTCCTCGACGGTGCCGGCGGTCCAGACGCCGACGAGCACCACGCGCTCCAGGCGCAGCTGCCGGTACTCGACCTCGGTGACATCCTCGAGCTCGGTCGACAGGCCCGTGATCCGGCGCAGCGCCGCGCGATCGGAGCGATCGAACTGATCGCCGTCGCGTTCCTCGTCGATCTCTAGGCTCCAGGCGACGTCCTCTTCCATCAGGGCGTCGGCCCGGAGGCTTGTCGAGAAGCGCTGGGCGTCCTGGGAAGGCGATGAAGAGGAGGTCATTTGATCCTTTACGTCGATGCTGGGGACACCTCAGGGGGCACGCCCCCTGGCTTCGCCAGGGGAGGTAGCTGGGGGGCTTCGTCGGATACAACGTCCGGAACGTCCGGAGGATTCCCCCCGTCCGGCCTCGCGCCGCCGACCTGGAAATGGTCGCACGGCCGGGCCGGGCCGTCACGCGGGTTTTCCGGGCCCGTGGCCCGTCATCAGCATGGTCGCCGCGTGCGGGGGCCTCGGCGCCCGTCCGGAGCCCTCTCCCGCGCCCTTCCCGCCGCCTGACCCGGGGGCGGCCTTATCGGCCTTCCAGTCCGGGTGTCCCGGCATGGGCGGCGTCTTGGTGTCGTACAGCCACGACCGGAGGAACGCGGTCTGGTCGCGTCCGGACACCTTCGAGGCCAGCGCGATGAAGTCGGCGGTCGAGGCGTTCCCGTCGCGGTGCTTAGTGACCCAGGCGCGTTCCAGCCGCTCGAAGGCCGGCGCCCCGATCCGCTGCCGCAGCGCGTACAGGACCAGCGCGCTCCCGTCGTAGACGACCGGACGGAAGATGCCGGTCTTCTTGCCGGGCTCGGGGACCTTCAGGGCGGCGGGCGGCCCTCCCGCGGCCCGCCAGCTGTCGGAGCGCGCGTAGGCCTGACGCATCCGCTCGTCGAGCGTCACCTTCGCGGCCAAGGGCGACCTGGCCGACTTGGCCGCCTTCGCCATGTACAGCCCCTCGTACCAGGTGGCATGGCCCTCGTTGAGCCAGAGATCGGACCAGGTCGCCGGGCTGACACTGTTGCCGAACCACTGGTGGGCCAGCTCGTGCACCATGATCGACTCGACGGCCCACTCGGGGAACCGGGGATCCGTGAGGAGCCGCCGCTCGAAGAGCGAGAGCGTCTGCGTCTCCAGCTCGAAGCCGGTCCGCGCGTCAGCGATCAGCACGCCGTACGTCTCGAACGGGAACCGGCCGACGTGCCGCTCCATCCAGGAAATGTGCCCAGGAGTCTTGGCGAGCCACTTCGCCAGCCGCTTGCGGTCCGCAGCGGGAACCACGTCCCGGATCGGCAGCCCGCGCGGCCCACTGCGCCGCAGTACCGCGGACCGGCCGATGGAGAGCTGCGCCAGCTCGGTCGCCATGGGGTGGGCTGTGCGGTAGGCCCACGTCGTGGTCCGCCCGCGCTTCTCCCGGGACAGCGGCAGCCCGCTCGCCACGACCGTGAGGTTCTTGGGGGCGGTCACGCGGAAGGTGAAGCGCGCCTTGTCGGAGGGGTGGTCGTTGCAGGGGAAGACGCGGTGCCCGGCGTCCGCCTGGTTGGCCATCGCCAGGCCGTCCTGGGTACGCACCCACCCGCCGTTGCCTTGGGAGTCCGGAGCGCTGGTGTGGGCGACGGTGATCCGCAGGGGGGCGCCGTGCGGGACCGGTTCCGCCGGGGTGACGGCCAGGTCCTCGCGGACCGTCTGGAACCGGGCGGGCTTGCCGTTGACCCGGACGGACCGGACCCTGCCGCGCGCGAAGTCGAGGTTGAACGCCTTGAGCCGCGCGGTGGCACGGGCGTCGATCGCCGTGACGGCCTCGAGCGGCTTGCTGTTGCTGCCGGAGTACGCGAACGCGATGTCGTAGGCCAGGACGTCGTAACCGGGATTCCCCAGGTACGGGAAGAGCCGGTCACCCACCCCGAGCGGAACAGGTGACGGCGCGCCGGCCGCGACGAAGGTGGCCATGGCAGCGGCGGCGAGAGCGGCCCTGCGGAATGGGCGTCGGATCATGACTTACGGCTACCAACGCGGCTGCGACCTCAGCCGGAGGCCCCGCCAAACACACTCGAACGGGCGCTTCCGGCCCCTCTCTCAGTCCCGCTGGTCAAGCCGACGCCTCGAGGCGGCAACTCACCTCAAGTCGCGGCCCTGCCTGAGCTACCTCCCCCAGCTACCTCCCCCGGCGAAGCCAGGGGGCGTGCCCCCAGAGGTGCCCCCAGCGGCGGCGACCGGTCGCTGCGCACGGCTGACGTCGTACACCCCGGGGACCCGCAGCATGGCGCGCATCAAGGCGGGCAGCCCCTCGGCGTCGGGCAGTTGGAGGGTGTACGTGTGGCGGACGCGCTGCTCATGCGGAGGTTCGACGGCGGCGGAGACGATGGCCGCCCCCTTCAGAGCGATCGCCTCGGTGAGGTCAGCGAGCAGCCGCGGCCTCCCGAAAGCCTCGGCGACGAGGGTGACCCGGCAGTCCCCGCCACCGCCGTCGCCACGCCAGAGCACCCTGATCCGGGGCCGGCCGCCCACCTGCATCCGGCCGACGGCGGGGCACTGCGTGCGGTGCACCGTGACGGCGCCACCGCGCACGGCGAACCCGGTGACCGCGTCGGGAGGCACGGGGGTGCAGCATCGGGCGAGCCGTACGGTCACGCCGGGCAGGTCCGGAATGACCGCGGCTGGCGCGGACTGATCCGCTTCCCGAGCGGCCGGCTCGGCGGGGGCGCCGGCGTGCTCCATCGGATGCACCAGGTCGGCAGGGGGCTTCGCCGCATCAGGGTGGGCCGACAGCCAACGGGAGATGGCGATCCGGGCTGCCGGTGTCCGGGCGTACTCGAGCCAGTCCGGGGAAGGTCCGGCGGCGGTCTCCCCCTCCCCCATGAGGAGCTGCAGGGTGTCGCCGTCGGCGAGAACGGTGGCCAGGGACACCAGGCGTCCGTCGACCCGGGCGCCGATGCAGGTGTGCGCCGCCTCCCCGTACAGCACGTACGCGGCGTCCACGCAACTGGCGCCCGCGGGAAGGGCGAACGCGCCGCCGTCGGTGCGGAACACCGTGATCTCCCGGTCCTGGGCGAGGTCGTCGCGGAGCGAGGCCCAGAAGGTGTCGGAGTCGGGAACGGCCTGCTGCCATGCCAGGAGCCGGGACAGCCACCCCGGGCGCGTCGGATCGGCCCGCTCGCCGTCCGCAGCGTCGCCCGCTTCGGTGCCTTCGGAGCCCGGGGCGTACGGGTTGCCCAGGGCGACCACACCAGCCTCCGCCACCCGGTGCATCTGGTGCGTGCGGATGAGGACTTCGGCGACCTCCCCGCCCGGCCGGCGCGCGACCGCGGTGTGCAGCGACTGGTACAGGTTGAACTTGGGGACCGCGATGAAATCCTTGAACTCGGAGATCACCGGGGTGAAACAGGTGTGCAGCTCGCCGAGCACGGCGTAGCAGTCGGCGTCCTCCGCGACGAGCACCAGGATCCGGCCGAAGTCGGTGCCGCCCAGCTCGCCCCGTTTGAGCAGCACCCGGTGGACGGACACGAAGTGCCGCGGCCTGACCAGGACTTCGGCGGCGATGCCCGCCTCCCTCAGGACCGACCGCACCTCCACCGCGATCCCGTCCAGAGGGTCCGGGCGGCTCGCGTGGTCGAGGAGGAGGGCGCGCGTGCGGACGTACTCCTCGGGGTGGAGGACGGCGAAGACGAGGTCCTCCAGTTCGGTCTTGAGCGCTTGGACGCCCAACCGTTCCGCCAGCGGGATCAGCACATCCCGCGTCACCTTGGCGATCCGGATCTGCTTCTCCGGGCGCATGACGCTGAGGGTGCGCATGTTGTGGAGCCGGTCGGCCAGCTTAATGGACATCACGCGGACGTCGTTGCCGGTGGCGACGAGCATCTTGCGGAAGGTCTCGGGCTCGGCCGCGGAGCCGTAGTCGACCTTCTCCAGTTTGGTGACCCCGTCGACGAGGTAGCGGACTTCTTCGCCGAACTCCTCGCCCACTTGATGGAGCGTCACATCAGTGTCCTCGACGGTGTCGTGGAGCAGTGACGCGGTCAGAGTGGTCGTCTCGGCTCCCAACTCGGCCAGGATCAGGGTGACCGCCAAGGGGTGGGTGATGTACGGCTCCCCGCTCTTGCGCAACTGGCCACGGTGGGAGGACTCGGCGAGAAGGTAGGCCCGACGCAAAGGCTCGAGGTCGGCGCCGGGATAGTGAGCGCGATGCACCTTGGCCACATGGTCGATCGCGTCCGGCAGCCGGTCCCGGGGGGTGGGGCCCAGGAGCGCGGCGCGACCGAGTCTGCGCAGGTCGATGCGGGGGCGGCCACGCCTGCGGGCGGGTGAACCAGGGTTGGTGGCCTCTGCGCTCATGGGCACCTCCGGCGGCGTCGACCGGCCGAGGGCTGGTCACCCGGGCCGGTGCCCGACGCCCAGGCCGGTGCTTGATGCTATCGAGCCCATCACGCACCGCTGACCCGCTCTCGCTCAGCGTGAAACGCGTCACCCGTTCGAGCGAGGAATCAGGCGAGGGCGATTGCGATCCACTCGGGGTCGAGCAGGCCTTCGCCCACGATCACGGCAGGGCCGGTCATCTCGACGCGCCCGTCCGGGTGCTCGGAGATCACCAGCCGTCCACCGGGTACGTCCACGGTGTACGTGGCGGGGCGGCCGGTGACGGCCGGGTCCACTCCGTCCCGCCGGGCGGCGGCGACCATGACGGCACAGGCTCCGGTGCCGCAGGAGCGGGTCTCGCCCGAGCCGCGCTCATGGACGCGCATCGCCACGTGGGCGGGGCCGCGGTCGACGACGAACTCGACGTTCCTGCCGTAGGGATAGGCCGAGGCGGGATGCACGGTCGGGGCCGTGAGCAGGTCGCCCGCGTGGGCGAGGTTCTCGACGAAGGCGACGGCGTGCGGATTGCCCATGTCGACGTGCCGGGCGGGCCAACTGCGGTCGCCGACCGCCACCGTGACCTCGCCCTCCGGGAGGAGCGCCGTGCCCATGCCGACGGTGATCTCGCCGCCGCCCGCGACGGAGCCGCTGTGGGGCGCGGTGGGTTTGGCGATGTGGACCCGGCGCACCCCGGCGCGGGTGGCGATCGCCAGATCGCCGGCGCTCACGAGTCCTGCGCGCTGCAGGTAGTGGGCAAAGACGCGGACGCCGTTGCCGCACATCTCGGCGATGCTTCCGTCGCTGTTGCGGTAGTCCATGAACCACTCGGCCTCGGCGGCCATGGCTGCGGCCTCGGGGTGCACCGCGGACCGTACGACACGCAGCAGCCCGTCCCCGCCGATTCCGGCCCGCCGGTCGCACAGCCGCGCCACGGCGGGCGCGGTGAAGTCGAGGGCGTTGTCGAAGTCGGGGACGATCACGAAGTCGTTCTCGGTGCCGTGCCCCTTGAGAAAGGGAATCCGGGAGGTGCTCACCCCCCGATGGTACGCACCCGCTCGCCGCGGAAGCCGCTCCGCGGTCGGAGGCGGCAGAGGGCCACACGATCAAGCCCGACAGATCCGGGACGCACCCACCCGCCGCAGAGACCACTCCGCGAACGGACGAGACAGGGACCACACACGGTCAGACCCCACAGGTCCAGGACGCACCCGCCCGCCGCGAAGGCCGCTCCGCGATCGTCAGGACCGGCAGGTCCGGAAGGGTCCCGACGGCACCATGGAGGGCGCGATGTGGGCCGGAGAACGCCGCCGCCTGGGGCGGCGATCCACGTCGGGGGACTGCTGCTGCGGCGACGTCTGCGCGTGCGAGGGTGCAGTGAATCCGGCGCGGAGAGACCGGTGGGCAGGCCGGAGCCCGGCGCCCACGCCTCCGCGCGGAGCGGCACCTCGCGGGTGGGGGAGGCTCAGCGGAGGCGGGCCACACGCCAGATGGCGAGGGCCGTGATGGTGATGACCACCACGGTGTAGAGGGCGACCACACGCCAGTCCGGGCGCATGCCCGAGCCACGGGCCGGCAGCCCCGGCCAGGTGAGACCGACACGGCGTCCGGCCATCATCCCCCAGCCCGCCGCACAGCCGCTGATCAGCAGGCCGAGCATCGCGACGACCGCTCCGCCGTCACCGAAGTCGAAGGCGAGCGGGAAGGCGAACATGAGCGACCCGGCCGCCGCGAGACCCACGATCGGGGCGATTTGCCAGATCCGCAGCCGTCGCGGCGGTCGCAGCTCGCGGAACGACTCGCCGCCCGGGGGCTCGGTCTCGGTTTCGGGCCCGTCCGGACTGAGCCCTTCCGAGAGCTCCTCCTGCGGCTGTTGCGGTCTGTTGCGAGGGCCGGCCTCCATCGCCACGCGCCCTCCCAACTCTGACACCACGGCTCGATCGGAGGTCGATGATGACACGCGGTTCGAGGCCCGGAAGGCGCCCGGAGCGTCCCGATGCCATCACGTGATCAGGCTGTGACCGCTCGTTCGATCAACGTCAATGCCTGCCCGGGGAGTTCCGGTCGGCGCTCTGCCGTTCCACTGAGCCAATGCACCCGGGGATCCCGGCGGAACCATGAGTCCTGGCGGCGCGCGAAGCGTTTGGTAGCGCGTACGGTCTCGGCGCGCGCCTCCTCTTCGGTGCACTCGCCAGCCAGGAAGGCCAGCACCTGCTGATAGCCGAGCGCCCGCGAGGCCGTACGTCCCTCGCGCAGGCCGACCATCTCGAGTGCGCGCACCTCGTCGACCAGACCGGCCTCCCACATCCGGTCAACCCGCAGCGTGATCCGCTCGTCCAGTTCGGGCCGCTCGACGTCCACACCGATCTGCACCGTGTCGTAGACGGCTTCATGGCCAGGCAGGTTGGCGGTGAAGGGACGGCCCGTGAGCTCGATCACCTCCAGTGCCCGAACGATGCGGCGGCCGTTGCTGGGCAGGATGGCCCGCCCGGCCTCCGGGTCCGCCGCCGCGAGCCGGGCGTGCAGGGCGCCGCTGCCCTCGGACTGCAACTCGGCCTCCAGACGGGCTCGTACGCGCGGATCGGTGCCGGGGAAGTCCAGCGCGTCGATCGCCCCGCGCACGTACAGCCCGGAGCCGCCCACGAGAACCGGCGTACGGCGTTCGGCCAGCAGCCGGTCGATCTCGGCCCGCGCGAGCCGCTGGTACTCGGCGACGCTCGCGGTCTCCGTGACGTCCCAGATGTCCAGGAGCCGGTGTGGTACGCCATGGCGCTCGGCAGGCGTCAGCTTGGCCGTGCCGATGTCCATGCCGCGGTACAGCTGCATGGAGTCGGCGTTGATCACCTCGCCGTCGAGGTGCTGGGCCAACGCGACCCCCAGATCGGACTTCCCGGCCGCGGTGGGCCCGACAACGGCGATGACCCGGGGTGCGGGCGCTGCACTTCTCACCGACACAGTCTTTCAAACCCAGGGCTACTCCTCGAACGAGTGAGGTGACGGTGCGAGCCCGGGTTCGTTGCCTGTTGCGAGGTTCCGCCCGCCGGTTTACGGACCGGTGCCGCCGGGCGTCGCAATGGGACGCTCCGGGCAGCGCGGGATTTCGCTCGCACGAGTAAGGTATGGAGTGGATATGGGCGTGTTTTCCAGGCTTCGCCGTCGATCGTCCGGTGCGTCACCCGACGAGGCGACGGCTTCCGCCGTGACGGCGGACAACGCAGAGGCAGAGGCAGAGTCCTTCGGCGACGAGGCGTCCGGGGCTGCGAAGTCGCCCGAGGCGGCGGACGGGGTCGAGATCCCCAAGCAGCAGTCCCCGGAGGAGGCCGTCGACAGCGAGGCCGGTGAGAACGCTCGGAAGTAGTCCTCCGAGAAGGGAATGGCCATGGGGATGCTGGACACGTTTAAGGCCAAGCTCAGCCGGGGCAAGGCCGAAGACTTCGTGCGGAAGCACAGGGACAAGATCGACCGAGGCCTGGACAAGACAGCGTCGACGGCCGACAAGAAGACCAAGGGCAAGTACGGCGGCCGGATCGACGCCGGTAGGCACAAGGCCAGGGAAACCCTCGACCGCCTCTCGGAGAAGAAGGACAAGGGCGGCGGCGCCTGATCCTTCGTCGCCACCGTGCGCCTGTGAACGGCCGCGAAGTCGTGTGCTTCGCGGCCGTTTTCGTCATGACCAGACCGCGACGAAGTACCCGACACCGTACGGAGCGTCGTGGTGAAGCAGCTCGCCGCGGAGTCCGGCCCCTTCACCAGCTCCCGCCAGGACCTGCCAAGGGGCGCGCCCCGCGGCCTCCAAGTCGCGGGCCAGCTGGGCGTCGAGAGCCAGCAGAGCCGCGGTGTCCGCCGCACCGAGTGCTCGGGCGGCCTCGGTGTCGAAGCCGGTGGCGCGCTCGTCCAGATAACCCGGGGCCTTGAGCGTTCGGCAGGCGCTGCCGTCCCCCATGACCAGCAGGGCGACCCGCTCGTCGGCCCCCGCCAGCTCCCGGCCCGCCTGGGCGCAACGGTCCGGGGCGAGCGTCTCGCCGACCCCCAGCCCTTCCACGGGAGCGGTCGCCCAGGCCGCGCGGTCCAGCAGCCAGGCGGCCACGGCGAGGGAAGACGGCAGCGGTCGACCGGGGACGGCCTCGTCGGCCCCGCCGAGTACGACGTCCAGCTCGACGCCGAACCCGCGGAACGAGCCGACGGCTCCCTGCGGATGCCGTCCGCGCCCGGCCGGCTCGGCGGGGCCGACGACGACGAGGCGCCGGGGACGGGCCGCGGCGAGGACGGCGACCGCATCCGAGCAAGCGGCGCGGAGGGCGTCGAGTTCGTGCGCGGCACCGGCGGCGACGTCGGGAACGAGGAGCGGCGGCGACGGAGCGACGGCAGCTGCGACAAGCATGTGCGCACCCTACGCTCGCGGCCGTGTCGGACCGCGCCGGGCGCAGCGGTCCACGGCGCCAGGGACACCGAGCCATGTGACGGCGCCCGACGCGACGCGGAGCGACCGGTCGGCGAGCCGACCGGAGGTCAGCCGCAGCCGCCCGGAGCGGCGGGAAGAGGGGCCGGGACCCCCACGGTGGGCAGGCCCAGCATGACGCCCGTGGGAGCCGGCGGAGCCGCTTTGCGACGCTCCCAGGCGTCGCCTGCGCGGGTCCGGCGGACACTGTTCGCCGGACCTTCGGCGAGCAGGTGGTGCGGAGCCGCGTACGTGATCTCGGCCTCGACCACGTCGCCCGGCCGAATCGGCTGCCCGGGACTGGCGCTGCGCTGATCGTTCAACCCTCGCACGCTCGGGTCGAAGTGCACGAGACGGTTGTCGGGTGCGCGGCCGGACAGGCGGTGTGTGGCGTCGTCCTTGCGGCCTTCGCCCTCCGCGACCATCACCTCCAAAGTCCGGCCGACCTGCTTCTTGTTCTCCTCCCAGGAGATCTCCTCCTGAAGGGCGACCAGCCGCTCGTAACGGGCCTGCACGGCCTTCTTGGGGATCTGGCCGTCCATCTCCGCCGCCGGCGTCCCGGGGCGCTTCGAGTACTGAAAGGTGAACGCCTGCGCGAAGCGCGCTTGCCGCACCACGTGCATCGTCTGCTCGAAGTCCTCCTCGGTCTCACCGGGGAAACCCACGATGATGTCCGTCGAGATGGCGGCATCCGGGATCGCGGCCCGCACCTTCTCGATGATGCCGAGGTAGCGCTCCTGGCGGTACGAGCGGCGCATGGCTTTGAGGACCCGGTCCGAGCCGGACTGCAGCGGCATGTGCAGCTGCGGCATGACATTCGGCGTCTCGGCCATCGCCGCGATGACGTCGTCCGTGAAGTCGCGGGGATGGGGAGAGGTGAAGCGGACGCGCTCGAGCCCGTCGATCGTTCCGCAGGCGCGCAGCAGCTTCGAGAACGCCTCGCGGTCGCCGATGTCCGAGCCGTAGGCGTTGACGTTCTGGCCGAGCAGCGTTATCTCCGTGACGCCCTCGGCCACGAGCGCCTCCACCTCGGCGAGGATGTCCCCGGGCCGACGGTCCTTCTCCTTGCCCCGCAGCGCGGGCACGATGCAGAACGTGCAGGTGTTGTTGCAGCCGACGGAGATCGACACCCAGGCGGCGTAGGCGGACTCGCGGCGGGTCGGCAGCGTGGACGGGAAGGCCTCGAGGGACTCGGCGATCTCGACCTGGGCCTCCTGCTGGACGCGCGCCCGCTCGAGCAGTACCGGCAGCTTGCCGATGTTGTGCGTACCGAACACCACATCGACCCAGGGGGCCTTCTTGACGATGGTGTCGCGGTCCTTCTGTGCCAGGCAGCCGCCCACGGCGATCTGCATCCCGGGCCGCTTCGCCTTGATCGGGGCGAGCCGGCCGAGATTGCCGTAGAGCCGGTTGTCGGCGTTCTCCCGCACCGCGCAGGTGTTGAAGACGACGATGTCGGCCTCGCCCTCGGCGATTCCTTCGGGGGCCCGGACGTAACCGGCGTCCTCCAGCAGGCCGGCGAGCCGCTCGGAGTCGTGGACGTTCATCTGGCACCCGTAGGTGCGGATCTCGTAGCTTCGGTTAACGCCCACTGCCTGACTCCGGTCGCTGCTGCCCATGCCCCCCAGGGTAGGCGGTCCGCCAGGGCCCTCTCGTCCGGTCCTGACCGGGGGCCGACGCGGGGGCCGGTGTCCGGCAGGGACGATCTCGAGATATCTTGACATCGAGACGATGGAGTAACGTGAAGCGGAGTACCGGTGACTGACTCGACCATCATCTATACGCATACTGACGAGGCCCCGGCCCTGGCGACGTACTCGTTCCTGCCCGTGGTCCAGGCGTACGCCTCGACGGCCGGGGTCAGCGTCGAGAGCCGCGACATCTCCCTGGCCGGGCGGATCATCGCCCAGTTCCCCGAGTACCTCGAGGAGAGCCGGCGCATCGACGACGCGCTCGCCGAGCTCGGTCAGCTGGCCAGGACGCCCGAGGCCAACATCATCAAGCTGCCGAACATCTCGGCCTCGATTCCGCAGCTCAAGGCCGTGATCGCCGAACTGCAGCAGCAGGGCTACGCGCTGCCGGACTACCCGGACGATCCCAAGACCGACGAGGAGCGGGACATCCGCGCCCGTTACGACAAGGTCAAGGGCAGCGCCGTCAACCCGGTCCTGCGCGAGGGCAATTCCGACCGCCGCGCCCCCGCCTCGGTCAAGAACTACGCCAAGGCGCACCCGCACCGCATGGGCGCGTGGACGGCCGACTCGAAGACGAACGTCGCGACCATGGGCGTCGACGACTTCCGCTCCACCGAGAAGTCCGTGGTCATCGCCGAGGACGGCGCGCTGCGCATCGAGCTGGCCGGAGATGACGGCAGCACCACCGTGCTGCGCGAGTCGGTGCCGGTGCTCGCGGGCGAGGTCGTGGACGCCGCCGTCATGCGCGTCGCCGCGCTGCGCGAGTTCCTCACCGCTCAGGTCGCCCGCGCCAAGGCCGAGGGCGTGCTGTTCTCCGTGCACCTGAAGGCCACGATGATGAAGGTCTCCGACCCGATCATCTTCGGCCACGTCGTACGGGCCTTCTTCCCGAAGACGTTCGCCGAGCACGGTGCGGCGCTCGCCGCGGCGGGCCTGAGCCCGAACGACGGTCTCGGCGGCATCCTCAAGGGCCTGGAGTCGCTGCCCGAGGGCGCGAAGATCAAGGCGTCCTTCGAGGCCGAGCTCGCCCAGGGCCCGGAGCTGGCGATGGTCGACTCCGACCGCGGCATCACCAACCTGCACGTGCCGAGCGACGTCATCGTCGACGCCTCCATGCCGGCCATGATCCGTACCTCCGGCCACATGTGGGGCCCGGACGGCAACGAGGCCGACACCCTCGCGGTCATCCCCGACAGCAGCTACGCCGGCATCTACCAGGTCGTCGTCGACGACTGCCGGGCCAACGGCGCCTACGACCCCGCCACGATGGGCTCGGTGCCGAACGTCGGTCTGATGGCGCAGAAGGCCGAGGAGTACGGCAGCCACGACAAGACCTTCGAGATCCCCACCACCGGCACCGTACGGGTCCTCGACGCCGGCGGCACCGTCGTGCTTGAGCAGACCGTGAGCGCCGGCGACATCTTCCGCATGTGCCAGACCAAGGACGCGCCGATCAAGGACTGGGTCAAGCTCGCCGTGACCCGCGCCCGCGCGACCGGCGACCCGGCCGTGTTCTGGCTGGACGAGGGCCGCGCGCACGACGCCAACCTCATCGCCAAGGTCAAGCAGTACCTCCCCGAGCACGACACCGAGGGTCTGCGGATCGAGATCATGTCGCCGGTCGACGCGATCGCGTTCTCCCTCGAGCGGATCCGCCGCGGCGAGAACACCATCTCGGTCACCGGCAACGTGCTGCGTGACTACCTGACCGACCTGTTCCCGATCCTCGAGCTCGGCACCAGCGCCAAGATGCTCTCCGTCGTCCCGCTCATGAACGGCGGCGGCCTGTTCGAGACGGGTGCCGGCGGCTCCGCGCCCAAGCACGTCCAGCAGCTCGTCAAGGAGAACTACCTGCGCTGGGACAGCCTGGGCGAGTTCTTCGCGCTCGCGGCCAGCTTCGAGCACCTCGCGCAGACCACGGGCAACGCGCGCGCCCAGATCCTCGCCGACACCCTCGACCGCGCGACGGCGACCTTCCTCGAGGAGAACAAGTCGCCCACCCGCCGGGTCGGGGGCATCGACAACCGCGGCAGCCACTTCTACCTCGCGCTCTACTGGGCGCAGGAGCTGGCCAAGCAGACCGACGACGCGCAGCTCGCGGAGGCGTTCAAGCCCCTGGCGACGACGCTGACCGAGCAGGAGCGGACGATCGTCGACGAGCTGATCGCGGTGCAGGGCTCCCCGGCCGACATCGGCGGCTACTACCAGCCCGACCAGGCCAAGGCGACCGCTGTCATGCGTCCGTCGAAGATCTTCAACGAGGCCGTCGCGACCCTCGGCTGACGAGGTCTGCGCGGCAGTTCCCTGACATGAGGGGAAGGGTCTCTCGGGCCGTCGCCTTGGACTGCCCGGGGGACTTTTCCTTGCCCACGGTCCTCCCGCCTCTGACCAGGGCGAGCTCGGGCCCCGGCCGGTACGGCTGGCACGGCTCGTCAGCGACCTGGCAGGATCTCGCCCATGGTTACGGCACTCTCCCCCAGCTACCGCCGGGGGTGCCCCCGCCGGATCGGCAGGCGCCGCGCCGTGCAGGCCGCGGTCGCGGCCGCGGTGGCACTCGCGCTGCTGCTGTGGTGGCTGCTGCCGCTCGGCAAGGCGCCGTCGCCGCGGGGCACGGTGGCGTTCACGACGGGTGTACCGACGGGGGTGTACGCGCGCTACGGGGAGCTGCTGAAGCGCTATCTGGCCAAGGATCTCCCCGGCGTCGACGTGCGGTTGCGCCCGAGCGAGGGGTCGGTCCAGAACATCCGGCGGCTGGTGTCGGGAGAGGCGGATTTCACCATCTCCACCGCCGATGCCGTCGCCGCCTACCAAGACGGGGGCGACCAGCGCGCGGCCCGGCTGCGGGCGTGCGCCCGCCTCTACGACGACTACATGCAACTGGTGGTCCCCGCCGGATCGGACGTGGACCGGACAGCCGATCTACGGGGGAAGCGCGTCGCCATAGGCCAGGAGGGATCCGGCGTGAGCCTGATAACAGCCCGCCTGCTCAAGGCCGCTGGACTCGACCCGGAGACGGACATCGACCCGGTCCGGGTCGGCATCGACAAGATGCCCGACTTGCTGCGCGCTGGAGAGATCGACGCCTTCTTCTGGTCCGGCGGACTGCCGACCGCCGCCGTCTCGGATCTCGCGGACGACTTCGGCATCCGGCTCGTGCAGCTCGGGGACCTCGTCGACGAGCTGCACGCCCAGGGCGCGCCGACGCGCCACTACCGCGCGGCGGTGATGCCGGCCGACGCGTACTCGGATGTGCAGAACGGCCGGGCGGTGAAGACGGTCGCCGTGGCCAATCTGCTGGTGACCACGGACCGCACGGACCCCGGGCTCACCGAGGGCGTCACGCGGACCGTGATCGACAGCCGCGACCGCATCGGCAGCCAGGTGCACGCCGCACAGCTGGTGGACCTCCGTACGGCGATCTTCACGGACCCGCTGGAGCTGCACGAGGGCGCCCGCCGCTACTACCGCTCGGTGAAGTCCTGACTCCGGTCGCGTCGCCTCCGGCAGGTGCCATCCGAAGCGACGCGACCGGAGGTCCGTGGCCCCCGGACGCTCAGGCCCGGGCTCGGGACAGCCGCAGGGTGACGATCTCGAAGGGCCGCAACGACAAGAGCACCGAATCGCCGGCCCGCTCCGGCTGAGGCACCTCCGCCAGCGGCCGTTCCAGCAGGTCACAGACGGTGACACCGGTGACACCGAACCCGGCGGTCAAGCGGGCGGCGGCTCGGCCGCCGCGGGATTCGTAGGCCCGCACCACCACGTCACCGCTCTCGTCGTCGGCGAGCTTGACCGCGGTGATCACCACGGCGTCGTTGTCCACGGCCAGCAGTGGGGCGACCTCGGCGTCGCCGGGGACGCGTCGCTCGGGCAGATTCATCCGGTAGCCCTCGCGGACCGCGTCGCCGATCTGCGCACCCGGGACGAGGGCATGGCGGAAGCGGTGCACGCCCTGGTCGGTCTCGGGGTCCGGGAAACGCGGCGCCCGCAGCAAGGACACTCGCACCGTGGTGGTCGTACCCCGGTCGTCGCGGACCGTCCGGGAGACGTCGTGCCCGTACGTCGAGTCGGTGACGAGCGCGACGCCCCAGCCGGGCTCCTCCAGGTGCACGAAGCGGTGGTTACAGGCCTCGAACTTGGCCGCCTCCCAGCTGGTGTTGGTATGGGTGGGCCGGAAGAGGTGGCCGAACTGGGTCTCGGCCGCGTACCGGTCGGTGTGCAGGTCCAACGGGAAGGCCGCTTTGAGGAACTTCTCGGTCTCGTGCCAGTCCACTTCGGTGTCGATGTCGAGGCGCTTGGCACCTGCCGCGAGGGTCAGCACCTGGGTCGCCTTCGACGCTCCGAACGAGCGGACCACCCGGACGGACACCGCCTCCGGGCCGTCGGCCACCACCGCGACCTCGTCCACATCGACCAGGTCGGTGACGGTGTTGCGGTAGAAGGCGTCGACGTCCCAGGCGTCCCACATGTTGGGGAAGTCGGTGTGGATCTGCAGCAGGTTGGCCGCATGGCCCGGGGCGACCGCCTCCCGGCCCGCCGCCAGGTCGTAGGCGGAAACGACCAGGCCACGCGCGTCGATCGCGACACGCAGCAGGCCGTTGTCGAGGATGTGGCCCCCGCCGGGGCGCGGTGCGACCGTGGCCCGGCCCTCGTTCGGCGCGACTGGGCGGGCGCCTCCCGCAGCGATACCGCCCCGCGCGTGCGGCGCCGGGTTGAACAGAAGCTCTCCGCCCGAGCTCGGGTCACCGGCGAGAGCGCGCTGGGCGCGATCGATGATTCCGTTCAGTTCCTCGGCCACCGCCGCGTACGTCGCCTCCGCCTCGCGGTGCACCCAGGCGATGGAGGAACCCGGCAGGATGTCGTGGAACTGGTGCAGCAGCACCGTCTTCCAGAGCCGGTCCAACTGCTCGTACGGGTAGCCGAACCCGGTCCGTACGGCGGCGGTGGCGGCCCACAGCTCGGCCTCGCGCAGCAGATGCTCGCTCCGCCGGTTGCCCTGCTTGGTCCTGGCCTGGCTGGTCAGCGTGGCCCGGTGCAGCTCCAGATACAGCTCGCCCACCCACACCGGCGGGTTCGGGTACTCGGCCTCGGCCTTGGCGAAGAACTCCGACGGCGTCTCCCAGACGACTTTCGCCGAGCCGCCCAGGTCCCGCATGCGCGCGGCCTTGGCGACCATCTCCCGTGTAGTGCCGCCACCGCCGTCGCCCCAGCCGGTCGGCGCCAGCGAGTGCCGGGCCACGCCCTTGTCCTTGAAGTTGCGGGCGGCGTGGGCGATCTCCCGGCCCTGCATGGAGCAGTTGTAGCTGTCGACCGGCGGGAAGTGGGTGAAGATCCGGGTGCCGTCGATGCCTTCCCAGAGGAAGGTGTGGTGGGGGAACTGGTTGGTCCGGCTCCAGGAGATCTTCTGGGTGAGCAGCCACCGTGCTCCGGCGGCCTTGATGATCTGCGGCAGTCCCGCGGCGAAGCCGAAGGTGTCCGGCAGCCATGCCTCCTCGTTCTCGATGCCGAACTCGTCGATGAAGAACCGCTTGCCGTGGACGAACTGACGGGCCATGGCCTCGGATCCGGGCATGTTCGTGTCGGACTCCACCCACATGCCGCCGGCCGGCACGAACCGGCCGTCCGCGACGGCCTTCTTGACCTTCGCGTAGACCTCCGGGCGGTGCTCCTTGAGCCAGGCGAACTGCTGCGCCTGGGACATGACGAAGACGAAGTCCGGCTCGTCCGCGAGCAGCGCGGTCATGTTGGAGGCCGTACGGGCCACCTTGCGGACCGTCTCGCGCAGCGGCCACAGCCAGGCGGAGTCGATGTGCGCGTGTCCGACGGCGCTGATCCGGTGCGCGGAGGGACCGGCCGGGGTGGCCAGCACGCCGGCGAGCCGCTCCCGTGCCGCGGCCGCGGTGCCGTTCACATCCTGCAGATCGATCGCGTCGAGTGCGCGGTCCAGGGCGCGGAGCAGCTCCCAGCGGCGGGCCCCGTCGACGGGCAGTTCGTGCATCAGCTCGCCGAGTACCTCGAGGTCCTGTACGAGCGCCCACACCGTCTCGTCGAAGACGGCGAGATCCATCCGGGTCAGCCGGTAGAGCGGATCGGTTCCGGCCGTCTCCTTGTCACCGAAAGGGGTCGGCCGGAACCCGGAGTCCCCCAGGATCACCGGGTTCGAGGCCGACTCCAGGTGCCACAGCACCTCCTCGCCACCGGACACGGGCGAGCCGACCCGGACCCACTGGTTGCGCGGATTGAGCCCCTTGACGGGCGAACCGTCCGGCTCGTAGACGAGCGCCTCGCACTGGAACCCCGGCATGCGCTCGTCGAATCCCAGGTCGAGCAGAGCCTCGACGGTATGGCCCGCCCACGCCGTCGGTACGGTGCCGGACACCCGGAACCAGGTGGTCCCCCAGGGCGCGCCCCACTTCTCGCCCACGGCGATCGGGGAGTACGCGGCGGCCAGCCCCTCGGCGACGGGCACCGGCTCGCCCGGGGCGGTCCAGGCCGCCACCTCCAGCGGAACCGACTCGGGGTGGACGGCGGGGCGGATGCGCTCGTCGAGGACGCGCTGCAGGCGGGCTTCGATGAGGCTGCGGTCGTCGTGCATGTGGGGGCGCTCCCGTCGCTGCTGGTGGGCGATGGTTCTGCGGATCCGGTTCTGTTGATCGGGTCCCTGCGGATCCGGTCCTGTTGATCGGGTCCCTGCTGATCCGGTCCTGTTGATCCGGACGGACGACCTCGGTGATACCCAAAGAGCCGGGGTCATACGTCCGGCCCGTCGACCCGGTTCCGGCGAAATGGGCCCGGACGCGACGCCTTGTGGCCCCGAACGCGGATCATGCGCACCCACCGCCAGTCGGTTGCGGGTTCCGCGGTGCGGGCGTTGTGTGGGAGGACAGGGCACCGGCGGATGAGCGCACGCGGAGGCGGCGATGATCGCTCGGAGGTCCGAGAGCACGCGATCCGCTCTCGTCGCGGTCGTGGCGCTGCTGCTCGCTCTGCTGGCCGGCTGCGGCATCGGGGACGGCACGCAGGGCGACGGCACCCGGACGACCACGCCGACGCCGACCGCCTCTCCCCCGCCGCGGACCGCCTCGCCGCCTGCGGTCACCGTGGAGAAGAGCGTCGCGGAGGACATCGAGTCGGCGGTGGCGGCCGTGGACCGGTACTGGTCCACGCACTGGTCCGAGCTGTTCACCGGGTCGTACCGCCCGCCGCGTGTCGTCGGCGCCTACGACGGCGATACGCGGGAGGTTCCCACCTGCGGGGGCGAGCCACTGGCCGACGACAACGCGGTCTACTGCCCGCCCGGTGACTATCTGGCATGGGACGTCGACCTGATGACCGCCGGCCATCGCGCCGGAGACGCCTGGGTCTATCTGGTGATCGCCCATGAGTGGGGACACGCGGTCCAGAACCGGCTCAACACCGACCTGGTGGCCCTGGAGCTGGAACTGCAGGCCGACTGCCTGGCGGGGGCGGTGCTGGTCGGTGCCGCCGAAGACGGGACGATTCAGTTTGAGGCGGGTGACACAGACGAGCTGACCCAGGCCCTGACCGTGCTCGCCGACGACACGCCCTGGACCGAGGCGACCGACCATGGCGATGCCTCCGAGCGCATCAGGGCGTTCAACCGCGGCGCGGAGGGTGGTGTAAAGGGGTGCATTCCGGACTGAGGGACCGCGCGGCTCAGCCATCGTGACCACGCGACCGGCGAATATTCAGATTGTCCGGAAATGTCCGGACGCTTCGTTTCGGACTCGCTGGGAGAATCGCCGATGCGCCCTCACCTGCCTCGAACAGCCCTGCTCGCCCTGACCGTCCTGGCCGGACTGACGGCCGGCCCACCGGCCGTCGCAGCAGCGTCACACAGCACTCCACCCCGCCTCGCCCCGTCCAGCACCGGCACGATCGCCGATCCGGACTGCACCCTTCGCCGGCACCGTCTCTCCGTCAAGGTGGACCCGGACCACAGAACCGCGAGAACGACCGCGAGCTGGACGATCTCCTGCCGGCGCCCCACCAGCATCATCGCCGAGCTGCAGGTCAACGCACCGCACCGCAAGCAGAGGCAGGTGAAGAGCGCGTACGGCACCCGCTTCACCGGCCACGCGACGGCGAAGGGGGCAGTCAACCCGAGAGACCCGCGGCAGACCGCGGTCCTCGTCTTCCGGACCGGCGACACGCTCCTCGGCCCGGAGATCCGTAAGTGCGCCACGAAGCCCGACGGAAGCGAGTCCTGCCACGGAGGCAGGGACGGCGAGGGCACCTCGTCAGTCAGGGACTTCCCGAACTCCGACGTCAAGGAATTCCCGAACTCCAGAGACCGGGACTTCCTGGACATCAACATCCTGAACGGCTTTCTCGGCAACCTCGTGAACGACGTCCTCGGACTCGACCTGTTGTGACCTCCGCCCGGTCGGCCGGGCCGTGACGCGCCTCAGCCCGGCCGACTGGGCGACCGGGCGGCCAGTCCGTCGAGGACCAGGGCAAGCCCCAGCTCGAAGCCACGATCGTCCAGCCCGCGCAGGCCGCCGGGATGACCGGCCGCTCCGTCGAGCGAGTCCGCGAGGGCGGGGTAGGCCGGGCGGTAGCCGTCCGGCGAGCGGGTGAAGCCGGCGGTGAAGGTCTCCAGTGCGGAGCCGAGCACCAGATAGTCGATGGCGGCGGCGACCTCGGACGCCTCGGCCGGCGTGCAGCCGGCCCGGATCAGCGCGGCCAGCAGCGCGTCGTACCCGAGGAGCGCCTTCTCGGCCTCGACCCGGCGGCGCGCCACGAGCGCGATCATGTTCGGGTGGCGCAGATACACCTGCCGGTAGCCGCGGGCGTACGCGGCGATGCCCTCGCGCCACCGGGGATCCTCGAGGGGACTGAGATCGATCTCCTCGTTGATCAGCTGCGAGGCGGCGTCGAGCAGATCGTCTTTCGAGGCGACGTGGTGGTAGAGCGACGCACCGCGCACCCCGAGCCGCTGGGCAAGCGTCCGCATCGTCAGGGCGGCGGGCCCCTCCTGGTCGAGGAGTTCCAGGGCAGCACGCGCGATGATCTCGCGGCTCAGCAGTGCCCGACTGGGTCGGCCCATGGTCAGCTCCCCCTCTTCCGGCCGCCAGATTACCCGGCGGGGGCTTCACAAGCGCGCACCTGCCGGTTAGGGTCCCCGCAACCCCAATATCTAACGACGTTAGATTTAGCGGGTGAACGCCCTCGCCGACTCGGTCGGCCCGTTCCCCTCCCCCGAGGTGCACACCGTGAACGAACCCTCCCCCAGCGGCATCGCCGCCGAGACGCCCCAGGACAGCGACGCCGCCCGCCTGCGCGACCTCGGCTATCAGCAGGAGCTCCGCCGCAGCCTCAGCGTGCTGGGCAACATCTCCATGGGCTTCGCCGTGGTCTCTCCCGTGGTCGCGCTCTACGCGGTGGCCATGGTCGGCACGACCATCGCCGGGCCCGCCTGGATCTGGGCCCTGCCGCTCGCCCTGCTCGGCCAGTGCCTGGTAGTGACGGTCTACTCAGAGCTGACCTCGCAATGGCCGCTCGCGGGCGGCCCGTACCAGTGGGGACGGCGCCTGCTCAGCCCGTCCTTCGGCTGGCTGGGCGGCTGGGTATGGCAGTTCTCGGTGATGTTCGGCAATACGACCGTGGCCTATCTGGCCGCTCCCTGGGTGTTCGCCCTCTTCGGGGCCACTCCCACGCCGGGCGCCATGGTGGCGGTGTCGGTCGCCGTCCTGCTGGGGTGCATGCTGATCAACGCCTACGGGATCAAGATCCTCAGCTGGTTCGTCTCCCTGGGCATCGCCGCCGAGGCGATCGCATCCGTGCTGGTCGGCTTCGCCCTGCTGCTGTTCTTCCGGGAGCACGGCTTCGCGCTGTTCACCGAGACCCTGGGCGCCGAGGCGCTGTCCGGCGGCTCCACCACGATGGCGTTCCTCGCGGCCCTCGCAGTCGCCGGCTGGGCCTTCATCGGCTTCGACGCCTGCGTCTCCACAGCGGAGGAGACCAAGGACGCGGGCCGACAGGTGCCACGGGCCATGTGGTGGGCGCTGCTGAGCGTCGGCGTGGTCGTCATCCTCAACGCGATGGCGGTCGCACTCGCCCACCCCGACCCGGAGTCCGTCGTTCTCGGCGAGGACATCGATCCGGTGACCACCGCGGTGGTGCACTCGTTCGGCTCCTGGTCCGACAAGCCCTTCGTCGCGGTCGTGCTGGTCGGTTTCCTGGCCTGTGCGATGGCCTCCCAGGGCGGTGCCGCCCGCGGTCTCTACTCCCTGGCCCGGGATGGCGTCTTCCCCTTCTCCCGGCAGGTCCGCAAGGTCAACAAGCGCCGGGCCCCCATCGGCGGTCTCATCGCGTCCACCCTGGTGAGCAGCAGCGCCCTGCTCCTGGGGCTCAACGCCACCGCGATCGGCAGCCTGATCGCCTTCGGCACCGCGGCCACCTTCCTGCCGTTCTTCCTCGTCTCCCTGGCCGCACTGATAGCCCGGCTACGCGGCAGCTGGGTGCCGAACGGACACGTCCGGCTGGGGCGGAAGGGCACCTTCCTCAATGTGCTGGCGGTGCTGTGGACCGGTTTCGAGGTGGTCAACGTCTGCTGGCCGCGCGCCATCCTCGCTCCGCCCGGCGCTCCCTGGTACCAGGTGTGGGCCGGGCTCATCGGCACGGGGGTGGTCCTCGCCACCGGCCTTCTCTACCTCGTCGCCAAGCGGCCGCAGGACAAGCTCCGTGACGGCGCGGCGGAGCCCGCGACCCGGCCGGGGGCGCACGGCGCGCCGGCCGAGCTCGCGGCCGAGTCCTCCTGACTCTCGAGGGCCGCCCGCCGGGTCCCCCTGAACCAGCCCGCCGGGTGGCCCTCGAGACCTCCTCCGCCTCATACCCTTCGGGCCACCTCGCACCGAGGCGGCGTCCGTACGAGGCGACGCTGCGCGGTGGTCAGACCTGCGGCGCCGTGCGCGGCACCGCGACCGTCACCCGCAGGCCGTGCGGTTCGTTCGGCGCATAGGCGATCGAGCCACCGCCCGCCGCCAGCAGCGTGCGCGAAATGGACAGACCCAGGCCCGACCCGGAGACGTTCTGGTGGCGGCTGCTCCGCCAGAAGCGGTCGCCGATCCGTTCCAGCTCGTCCTCGGTCAGACCGGGACCGCCGTCCGCGACCGTGATGCGTACGGTCTCGCCGTCCACGGCCACTCCGACCGCGACCGTCTCCGACTCCGGGGTGAACTTGAGGGCGTTGTCGACCACGGCGTCGAGCGCACTGGACAGAGCCACCGGATCCGCCCACCCGGCGGCCCCGGACGGACCCTCGTAGGCGAGCCGGACACCCTCGCGGTCGGCGACCGGACGCCAGGCCCCGACCCGCTCCTCCACCAGCTCGGCGATGTCCGTCAGCTGGAGGTCCGCGGCGGCGTGCTCGGCGAGGGCCAGGTCGAGGAGGTCGTCCAGGACGCGGGCGAGGCGCTTGCCCTCGGTGCGGACCGAGGCGATCTCCTCGTTGCCGTCGGGGAGTTCGAGCGCGAGCAGCTCGATCCGCAGCAGCAGCGCCGACAGCGGATTGCGCAGCTGATGGGAGGCGTCGGCGACGAAGGCGCGCTGCTGCTCCAGGACTTCTTCCACATGGTCGGCCATCTCGTTGAACGACCGGGCCAGCCGGCGCAGCTCCGGCGGCCCCCCGGCCGCCGCGACTCGGGAGTTCAGCCTGCCGGTCGCGATGCCGTGGGTGGCCGCGTCCAGGATGCGTACGGGCCGGAGCACCCAGCCCGTGAGGCGGATCGCGGCCCCCACGGCGAGCAGCATGGCCGCGGCCTCGCCCGCGCCGATCAGCAGCCAGCCGCGCAGGATCCGGGACCGCATCTGCCCGGTGGGCGAATCGGTGACGACGACCGCGACCACGTCACCATCGCGGACCACGGGCGAGGCGACCGGCAGCCGCCCGTCCTGCCAGGGCCACACCTGTCGCGGATCATGGCTGCGGCGGCCCGCCAGCGCCTCCCGGAAGGCCTGATCGCCCTCGCCCTCGGTGGGCAGTGACCAACCGCGGGGAGCCACGGCCATGGCCGATCGGTCGCGGTAGAAGACTCCGGCCCGGATCCCGTACACCTCGTGGTACCGGTCGAGTTCGGAGCGCAGCGTGGCCAACCGGCCGCCCTCGTCCTCGGGCTTGCTGGCCGCGGGGCGGGCCGTGACGAACTGGGCGAGGGCCGCGAAGCGCGCGGTGTCGTCGATCCGGTCCACGACCACGCGCTGTTGCTCGGCTGCCGCCAGGCTCCCGGCGAGCGGGAAGCCGAGCGCGAGCAGCACACCTGCCATCAGGACGATGAGCAGCGGAAGGAGTCGGGCGCGCACGGGGCTGTACGGTCTCTCCGGGATCAGGCGGCCGGCGCGACGAGGCGGTAACCGACCCCGCGGACCGTCTCGATGAGGGCGGGCATGCTCAGCTTGGAGCGGAGCGAGGCGATATGCACTTCGAGCGTGCGACCGGTCCCCTCCCAGCTGGTCCGCCACACCTCGCTGATGATCTGCTCACGGCGGAAGACGACACCGGGGCGCTGGGCGAGGAGAGCGAGCAGATCGAACTCCTTGCGGGTCAGCGGGACGCAGACCCCGTCGACCGAGACCCGGCGGGTGGGCAGTTCGATGAGAACCGGTCCGAGGCGCAGCGGATCGGCCGGGTCGCCCGCCCCCGGGTCCTCGGGGCCGCCCTCGCCGGGGACGGTGCGGCGGCTGACGGCGTGGATTCGCGCCAGCAGCTCACCGGTGTCGTACGGCTTGACCACGTAGTCGTCGGCGCCGAGGTTGAGCCCGTGGATCCGGGAGCGCACATCGGCGCGCGCCGTCACCATGATCACAGGAGTCGCCGTGCGCTTGCGGATGCGGCCGCAGACCTCGAAGCCGTCCTGGTCGGGGAGCCCGAGGTCGAGCAGGACGACGCCGAAGGGCGCACCCTGGTCGGGCAGCAGGGCGCGCAGGGCCTCCTCACCGCTGCGGGCATGCGTGACCTCGAAACCGTGCCGGGTCAGGACGGCCGACAGGGCAGCAGCGACATGATCGTCGTCCTCGACGAGCAGCAGTCGCATCGATCCCTCTCCCTGTCCCTGTCCCGGGTCATGAACGTATGAGTATGCGGTCCCTCTGCATCCAGCCCGATGCGCACGGTGAACGTCAAGGGGCGTCCGGCGGTGCCCGGCCATCCGTTACGGAGCCGGTAGCGAAACCGTGGGCGACGGGATCAAGGATGCGGCTTTCCTCACTAAAAGTCCTGGTCGGTGGCCGTATCGTTATGCTCAATTTCAGCTCAGATGTACTGACGCTGGTCGGCACAGCTCATTAAGGTCCTCCCAACCGAGGAGGACGGAGCAAGAGGCCGATGACCGAAGTATCGGTGACCAAGGACGCCGCACCCACGGCGAAACCGCTGGTCGTGCTGGACAACGTCAATAAGCACTTCGGCGCGCTGCATGTGCTCCAGGACATCGATCTGACCATCGCGAGCGGCGAAGTCGTGGTGGTCATCGGACCGTCCGGATCCGGCAAGTCGACGCTCTGCCGCACGATCAACCGCCTGGAGACGATCGACTCCGGCTCCATCACGATCGACGGCAAGCCGCTGCCCCAGGAGGGCCGCGAACTGGCCCGGCTGCGCGCGGACGTCGGCATGGTGTTCCAGTCCTTCAACCTCTTCGCGCACAAGACGGTGCTGGAGAACGTGATGCTGGGCCAGGTCAAGGTCCGGCGGAAGGACAAGAAGGCGGCCGAGGAGAAGGCCCGCGCCCTGCTCGACCGGGTCGGCGTCGCCAGCCAGGCGGACAAGTACCCGGCCCAGCTCTCCGGCGGCCAGCAGCAGCGGGTGGCGATCGCCCGAGCCCTGGCCATGGACCCGAAGGTGATGCTCTTCGACGAGCCGACCTCCGCTCTCGACCCGGAGATGATCAACGAGGTGCTGGAGGTCATGCAGCAGCTCGCCCGGGACGGCATGACGATGGTCGTCGTCACCCACGAGATGGGCTTCGCACGATCGGCAGCGAACCGCGTCGTCTTCATGTCGGACGGCCGGATCGTCGAAGAAGCCCAGCCGGATCAGTTCTTCAACAACCCGCGCAGCGACCGCGCCAAGGACTTCCTGTCGAAGATCCTTCACCACTGACAGACGCCCGGCGTCCTTAACTCCACCGTCCTAAAACCCTAGGGAAGTTCACCATGAGGATCCGCAAGGTCACCACCGCGGCCGCTGCTGTAGCCGCCCTCGCCCTCACCGCCACCGCCTGTGGCTCGGGCGGCTCCGACTCCGACTCCGGCGACAGCTCCGGCGGGGGGAAGAAGATCACGGTCGGCATCAAGTTCGACCAGCCCGGACTCGGACTGAAGACGCCGGACGGCACGTACGCGGGCTTCGACGTCGACGTGGCCACGTACCTCGCCAAGGAGCTGGGCTACGACGCCAAGGACATCGAGTGGAAGGAAACCCCGAGCGCAGACCGCGAGACCGCGCTGCAGCGCGGCGACGTGGACTTCATCGCGGCGACCTACTCGATCAACGAGGAGCGCCAGCAGAAGGTCGACTTCGCCGGCCCGTACTTCCTCGCCCACCAGGACCTGCTGGTCCGGTCCAACGACAAGATCAGCAAGGGTGACGACCTCAACGGCAAGAAGCTCTGCTCGGTCACCGGCTCCACGTCGGCGCAGAACGTCAAGAAGGAGATCGCCCCGAAGGCCCAGCTGAAGGAGTACGGCACGTACTCGGAGTGCATCGACGGACTGGCGAGCGAAGCTGTTGACGCGATCACCACGGACGACTCGATCCTCGCCGGCTACGCCGCACAGGACCAGCACAAGGGCAAGTTCAAGCTCGCCGGGCTCAACCTCAGCAACGAGAACTATGGCGTCGGCGTCAAGAAGGGCGACACCGAGCTCAAGGACAAGATCAACGCCGCCCTGGAGAAGATGGTCAAGGACGGCTCCTGGGAGAAGGCCGTGAAGGCCAACTTCGGCCCGGACTACAAGTACGAGCCCGCCCCGAGGATCGGCGACATCGTCAGCTGACCCCTCGGCCGAGCCGCTTGGCAGAAGCGCCCTGTCGGCGCACCGCCGCCGCCCGTAGCGGCGGCGGTGCGCCCGGCCACCACCACATGCGAGAGCGCGGGAGATCGTGTTCGACTTTCTTGAAGGCTACGACCTGCTCGGGGCGTTCTGGACGACGGTGCAGCTCGCCCTCCTCTCCGGCGTGGGCTCCCTGATCTGGGGCACCGTGCTGGCCGCGATGCGGGTGAGCCCGGTTCCGCTCATGCGCGGATTCGGCGCCGCCTATGTGAACATCGTCCGGAACATCCCCCTGACCGTCATCATCGTGTTCAGCTCACTCGGCCTCGCCGACGTCTTCGGTGTCACCCTCGGCGCGGTCGACGACTTTGAGGCTCTGGGCTTCCGGCTGGCTGTGCTCGGTCTCACCGCCTACACAGCCGCCTTCGTCTGCGAGGCGCTGCGGTCCGGCATCAACACCGTGCCCGTCGGTCAGGCCGAGGCGGCGCGCGCCATCGGGCTGAGCTTCACCCAGGTCCTCACCCTCATCGTGCTGCCCCAGGCGTTCCGCTCGGTCATCGCCCCGCTCGCCAACGTGCTGATCGCACTGACCAAGAACACGACGGTCGCGGCGGCCATCGGTGTGGCCGAGGCCGCCGTGCTGATGAAGGAAATGACCGAGAACGAGGCACAGTTGCTCCTCATCTCCGCCATCTTCGCTCTGGGGTTCCTGGTGCTGACCCTGCCGACCGGCTTCCTTTTCGGGTGGCTCAGCAAGCGACTGGCGGTGAAGCGATGAGCTCCGTCCTCTACGACACCCCCGGCCCCGGCGCCAAGCGGCGCAATATCGTCTTTTCGGTGGCCTTCGTCGCCGTCCTGGCACTGGTGCTGTGGTGGGCCTGGGGCGCCATGGCCGACAAGGGGCAGCTGGAGTGGGTCAAGTGGAGCCCCTTCTTCACTGACCAGGCGTGGACGACGTATCTGCTGCCCGGCCTCGGCAATACGCTGAAGGCGGCGGCCCTCGCCATGCTGATCGCCCTCCCGCTGGGCGCGATCTTCGGCATCGCGCGTCTTTCGGACCACCGGTGGATCCGGGTTCCGGCTGGCACCATCGTCGAGTTCTTCCGGGCGATCCCGGTGCTCCTCCTGATGATCTTCGCCAACCAGTTCTACGCGATCTCCACCGGGATCGACGTCGACGTCCGCCCGCTGTACGCGGTCGTCACGGGTCTGGTGCTCTACAACGCCTCCGTGCTCGCCGAGGTGGTGCGCGCCGGCATCCTGGCGCTGCCCAAGGGTCAGACGGAGGCGGCCAAGGCGATCGGTCTGCGCAAGGGACAGACGATGATGTCCGTGCTGCTGCCGCAGGCCGTGACGGCGATGCTGCCGGCAATCGTCAGCCAGCTCGTCGTCATCGTGAAGGACACCGCCCTCGGCGGCGCGGTGCTGAACTTCACCGAGCTGCTCAGTGCCCGTAAGACGCTGGCCGCGAACTTCGCGAACGTCATCCCCAGCTTCATCGTGGTCGCGGTGATCTTCATCGTGCTCAACTTCCTGCTCACCAGCTTCGCGAGCTGGCTCGAAGGCCGGATCCGACGGGGCAAGCGCGGGACCGGTGCGGTGGTGACGGCCGGGGTCGGCGACGAGCTCGGGGCAGCGGGAGCCGCGGGGTCGGAGGGCTCCGCGATCGGGCTCAACATCAGAGTCCCCACGCAGCCGACCTCGTCGACTCGCGACCCTAAGGCCCCGGCCTGACGGCCCATCGGTTCCTGAGAACACTGCGCGCGGCAGCGGCCTCCCGGCCGCTGCCGCTTCGCTTTGGTATAAGCACCCCGAGGGGCTGCATACTTTTGCTGTGATCGCGCACCGGGCCCCCCTTGCCTATCCCTCAACGACCCGCCTGGCCGAGGAAGTCGCGCCGTGGACCCGGTGATCGTCGTCGGGGCGGGGCCGGTCGGGCTGTCACTCGCCCTCGCCCTCACCCGGCGCGCCGTACCCGTCGTCGTTCTTGACGAGGGCTCGGGACAGGACGAGGTCCGGTCCGCGCGCACCGCCGTACTCAGCCCGGACACCGCCGGATTCCTCGCGCGTCTCGGCTGCACGCCGACGCCCCACGAGGGCGGCGGGTGGACCGCCTGGCGGACGATGCGCCGCCGACACCCCGAGCGCCGGGTGGAGTTCGCCGCCGGCGACTCGGACCCAGGCGTCGTCGCGCCGCGATCCCCCCTGCACGTACCGCAGCACGTGCTGACCCGCCGGCTGCGAGCAGCCCTCACCGACGAACGCCTCGCCCAGATCGCCACCGACAGCAAACTCGACGCACTGGAACAAGACGAGACCGGTCTCACCGCGCACACTCGCGGCCCGGGAAGCGCCCCGGCACACTCGGAGACAGGGACGTGGTGGCGCGGCAGCCATCTGGTCGGCTGCGACGGCCCTCGGTCCACCGTCCGCAAGCTGCTGGAGGTGCGCTTCCCGGGGCGTACGGCCGTGGAGCGGCACGCCGTGGCGGCGCTGCGCGCCGAGCTGCCCTGGCCCGGTGAGGCCGCGCTGCACCTGTCCCCGTCGCCCGGCGAGGAAGTGACGGCGCGTCCGCTGCCGGGCGACCTCTGGCGGATCGACTGGCTGCTGCCACCGCGGGGCGACCTCGTCACCCCCGACGCCCTCGTCGCCCGGATCCGCGACACGCTCGCCCTGTGGTGCGGCCGGACACCCCCGTACGAACTGCTGGACACCGGCGTGCACACCGTCCATCACCGGCTCGCCCTGCGCTGGCGCGCGGGCCGGGCCTTCCTGGCCGGCGACGCCGCCCACCTGCTGGGCGCACTCGGCACCCAAGGGCTCGACGAAGGGCTGCGCGACGCCGAGAACCTCGCCTGGAAACTCGCCCTGGCCTGGCACCGGCACGCCCCCGACCCGATCCTCGACAGCTACCAGGCCGAGCGCCGCGCCGCGGTCGCCGCCCGGCTACGCGCGGCCGACCAGGCGCTGCCGCTGGTGCGATCGAACGGCGGATGGCCGACCGTACGGCGCTCCCTGCTGCCGGGCGCGGCGCGCGGCCTCGACGCGCTGCTCACCGACGGCCGACTGGGCAACGGGCCACTGGGCGCGCCACCTGTGTACGCGGACTCCCCCCTCACACCTCCCGCGCCACCGAGTTCGGTTCCGGCGGGTACGGCTCCGGGAGCCCAGGTTGTCGATGTGCCGGTCACCGCGCCGGACGGGTCGGCGGCCCGGCTGCGGGACCGGCTGGGGCGCGACCTGCTCGTGCTGCTGGTCGCGCCCGGGACGTGCGTATGGGACCGGCGCCACTGGATGAGCGCCGGACTGATGCCTCGGCTCGCGGCCGCTGTCGCGGCACTGCCGGTCAGGGCCGAACTCCTGGTCACGGAAGGTTACCCCGGGGCCGCGGCGCACACCGTCCTCCTCGTGCGGCCCGACGGGCATCTCGTCGCGGCGATGGAGGGCGTACGGCCGGCCGAACTGTACGCCTGCGCCGATGCATCCCGAGGCGCGGCGACGGTCCCGCCACAGGCCACGGCGGAGAACGCCACGAAGGCCGAGGGGCGGGCGTCGGCACGCCGCTGAACCCGTGCGGTACGGACAGGCAGGCGGGTCGACCGACCGAAGGTGACGGACCGATGGTGCCGCCGCGGCCCGCCGTCCCCAAGTTGACCCGTGCACAGGCGCATGATTCACTCCGGAACGTGACTGACACACGGCCGTGCTTCTGGCGGAGGGTCCACGTGGACCTGGTCCGCTACGCGGGCTGCGTGTGTCGTCCGTCCTTCTGATCCTCCCCCAGCTATCGCTGGGCGGTGCCCCCATTTCCTCCGCGCGGCCCGTGCCGCGCCCCTTCGCGATCACCAGGACGGACCAGTGTCTCTCACTGCTTCCGGCGGCCTCACCGCCATCCCACCCGTTTCCGCACCCACGCTTCCCTCGGCGCCCGCACACCACATGCCGGGCGCCGAACGCCCGCACCCGGCCACCGGTCCCACAGCCGCGGAGCTGCTGGACTTCGCCCGCCGTACCGCCACCGACCAGGAACTGGTCGGTGCACTCCCGCTCGACCCCGAGGGCCGCACCTGGACGCGGCTCGACGGCCCCGGCGGCAGTGAGGCCTGGCTCATCGGCTGGCCGCCGGGCACCGGCACCGGCTGGCACGACCACGGAGGTTCCTGGGGAGCCTTCGCCACAGCGACGGGCGAGTTGACGGAGCAGTCCCTCGCCGCGCAGCTGCCCACCGAGGGGTGGCGGACTCTCGAGCTGGCCGAGGGGGTCGACCGCGAACGGCGGCTGCCCAGCGGTCGGGGCCGCGCCTTCGGCCCACACCATGTGCACCAGGTGCTGAACCTCTCCGCCGAGGAGCACGCGGTCTCGGTGCACGCCTACTATCCACCGCTGCCGCTGATGCGGCGCTACAGCCGTACGGGTCCAGTGCTGCGGCTGGAGGACATCGAGCGACCGGAGGAGTGGGCGTGAGCCATACCGTGAGCGCGGCACAGCCGAAACCGAAGGGCATCGACGTCCTGCTGGCCGAGGCCCGTACGGAACTGGACCGGCTCGGGCCGGAACAGGCCGCCGAGGCCGCAGCGGCCGGTGCGCTGCTGGTGGACATCCGGTACGCGGCACTGCGCCACCGCGACGGCACCATTCCGGGCGCGCTGATCGTCGAGCGCAACGAACTGGAGTGGCGGCTCGACCCCCAGGGCAGCCACCGCGCGGCGGAGGCGACGAGCCACGATCTCCAGGTGATCGTGGTCTGCAACGAGGGCTACGCCTCCAGCCTCGCAGCCATCTCGCTACGGCAGTTGGGCCTCCATCGCGCCACGGATCTGGACGGCGGCTTTCAGGCCTGGCGCGCGGCCGGACTGCCGGTGGAGCCGCCGGGACTGCCCGTGGAGCCGCCGGCCGTCCCACGGTGCGGCCGGTCGGCCGCGCCGTCGGCCGACCGCTGATCGACGGCGGACACCGGCGGGCCCAGCTCAGCTCCCAGGGGGGTCATGGCGCACGCATCTGCCCGAGGCGGCGGCGACTCAGGCCTCGGGCAGGTGGTACTCCAGCAGTTCCGGATCCTCGCCCTCTTCCTCCAGTGCGCGCCGGACGATGCGGACGGCAACGCCCTCGGAGTAGCCCTTGCGGGCGAGCATCCCCGCGAGGCGGCGAATCCGCTTCTCCCGGTCGAGGCCGCGCGTCCCGCGCAGCTTGCGCTCGACGAGCTCCCGGGCTGTCTCCTCCTCCTGTTCGGAGTCGACCTGTCCGACGGCCTCGTCGATCAGCGTGGAATCCACGCCCCTGGTGCGCAGTTCGCGCGCGAGCGCCCGGCGGGCGAGGCCCCGGCCGTGGTGCCGGGACTCCACCCAGGCCTCGGCGAACGCCGCGTCGTCGATCAACCCGACATCCTCGAACCGGGAGAGCACCTCTTCCGCCACGTTCTCCGGGATGCCGCGCTTCTGCAGCGCATCCGCCAGCTGCTTGCGGGTCCGGGGAGTCCCGGTGAGCAGGCGCAGGCAGATCGCCCGCGCCTGCTCCTCCGGGCTGCGCGGTGGCCCCTGCTCGGCCCTCGACGAGCCGGGGCCACCGCTGTCCGTGCGTACCTTGCCGCCGCTGCGGCCGACGTCCCCGACGTCGGTTCGCCTCGCTGGTGAATCCGGCACGGTACGGATCAGCTCTTGGCCGTGCCGGTCTTGGTCGCCTTGGTGGCCTTGGCCGCCGGAGCGGAAGCCGCCTTGGCCGTCGCATCGGCCACCGCACCGGCGCCACTCGCCGCGTCCGCACCCGGCTCCGCTGTCGGGTCTTCCGGCTTCACACCGATGCCGAGCTTCTCCTTGATCTTCTTCTCGATCTCGTTGGCGAGATCGGGGTTGTCCTTGAGGAAGTTGCGGGCGTTCTCCTTGCCCTGGCCGAGCTGGTCGCCCTCGTACGTGTACCAGGCGCCGGACTTGCGGATGAAGCCGTGCTCGACACCCATGTCGATCAGTCCGCCCTCACGACTGATGCCGTGGCCGTACAGAATGTCGAACTCCGCTTGTTTGAAAGGGGGTGCGACTTTGTTCTTCACGACCTTGACGCGGGTGCGGTTGCCGACCGCATCGGTGCCGTCCTTGAGAGTCTCGATCCGGCGGATGTCGAGCCGCACCGAGGCATAGAACTTCAGTGCCCGGCCACCAGTCGTCGTCTCAGGCGACCCGAACATCACGCCGACCTTCTCGCGGAGCTGGTTGATGAAGATCGCGGTGGTCTTCGACTGGTTCAGCGCACCCGTGATCTTGCGGAGTGCCTGGCTCATCAGCCGCGCCTGGAGGCCGACGTGGGAGTCGCCCATCTCGCCCTCGATCTCGGCGCGCGGCACCAGTGCAGCGACCGAGTCGATGACAATGAGGTCGAGGGCCCCGGAACGGATCAGCATGTCCGTGATCTCCAGCGCCTGCTCACCGTTGTCCGGCTGGGACAGGATCAGCGAGTCGATGTCCACCCCGAGATTTTTGGCGTACTCGGGGTCCAGGGCGTGCTCGGCGTCCACGAAGGCGACCGTGCCGCCAGCCCGCTGGGCGTTGGCCACCGCGTGCAACGTCAACGTGGTCTTCCCCGAAGCCTCCGGTCCGTATACCTCCACCACGCGGCCGCGCGGCAGGCCGCCCACGCCCAGGGCGACGTCGAGAGCGGTCGACCCGGTGGGGATGACCTCGATGGGCTCGTTCGACCGCTCGCCCATGCGCATCACGGCGCCCTTGCCGAATTGCCGTTCAATCTGTGCGAGCGCGGCGTCGAGCGCCTTCTCGCGGTCGGTTCCTGCCATGGGTTCCACCCGGTTTGCTTGAGTCGATCGCTTCACGTCCACGACGCTAACGCCTGCCACTGACAACGCGCCCGGGCGTCGTCCGGCCTGTGGATAACCAGGGCCGGATCACCATGAGAATGGATGTTCGATTTTGATGTCAAGTGCACCACCGGACCCTGGTGTTGTGGTGTGGCTGCCGCCTCGTCGGCGGGCTCGCCGGCGGGTTGGCGTCTTGGCCGGCGAGGCCCGCGCACACGTGTCGACGACGGGCGGCGAGTCGGCGAGGCAGCGGGGCGGCGAGTCGGCGAGTCGGCGAGGCAGCGGGGCGGCGAGGCGGCGAGGCAGCGCTCCCACGAGCGATTGTCCTGGCTAGTCTTCCGCGCGTTGGGTGATGGGCGCCTCGGTGCGGTCTCCCGGGAACTCGTACCACCTGCGCCGCAGGCAGACGTACCGCACATCGGCTTCGACGAGCCGGAGGAAGGCTGTGACCGTCTCGGCAAGACGCTGCTGCAGTCCGGAATCGGTGAGCTGACCGTCCTGGTTGAAGCCCTGGTGTGACCTGGCAAGGCTGAACATGTCCGGATAGACGCGGGTACCGAGGTGTTCCAGGGGAACCCTCAGCGCCCATAGCCCGCGGTTGCCGCCGATCAGAGACGGGGAGGCGGAGACGAGCAGCGCGTGCTTGGTCTTGAACGGCTGAGGCTGGACGCGGGAGACCCAGTCGATCGCGTTCTTCAGCGCTCCGGGCACGGAGGCGTTGTACTCCGGGGAGGAGATCACAAAGGCGTCACACTGCTCGAGCCGGTCGCGCAGCGCCAGAGCGCCACTCGGCAGCCCCTCGGCGGCCTCCACATCGCCGTCGTACGAGGGCATGGCGAAGTCGCGCATGGCGGCGAGGTCGACGGTGGCCCCGGTTTCTGCGATCAGGCGGGCCACGAGGGAGGCGAGGCGGGCGTTGGTGGATTCGGTCCGCAGCGCAGCGCCGAAGACGAGTACCCGCAGCGGACCGGGGTGGGCGTCCGTGGGCATGGCAGCGTCCTTCCGGCGTGCGGGCTCGCCCGGCCAGGGCGTCATCCGGACCAGTGTGGACTGGGCACGGCCGCCCCACGATCGGGCCGGGGCCATCCGGACCAGATGGGGCGCCGCGGGACGCCCGGCGGCAACGGCGGTGCAGTGGTGTCAGCGGCCGCGGCGCAGTACGCGTCCGACCCATGCGAGGGGCGGTGTACCTCGTTTCCGGCGCGGACGCCCGTGCACCCTCGGATCGTCGGTGACGTCGTACCGCTTCACGTACGCCCCCAGGAAGGCCTGCAGCGTCGCCGTCGCCGGAATGGCGATCAGCGCGCCGACGGCCCCCAGCAGCGCGGCGCCCGCGACCACCGAACCGAATGCGACGGCCGGGTGGATGTCCACGGTCCTCGCGGTGATGCGCGGCTGCAGAAGGTAGTTCTCGAACTGCTGGTAGACCACGACGAAGCCGAGCACCCACAGCGCGTACCAGGGGTTCACGGTGAAGGCCAGCAGCGTCGGCAGCGCGCCTGCCAGATAGGTGCCGATGGTCGGGATGAATTGGGACACCACGCCTACCCACACGGCCAGGGCGGGGGCGTACGGCACGCCGAGAATCTCCAGCAGCACATAGTGCGCGATCCCGGAGATCAGCGCCATCAGACCACGGGAGTAGAGATAGCCGCCGGTCTTGACCACGGCGATCTCCCAGGCGCGCAGCACCTCCGCCTGCCGCGCGGGGGGCAGCACCGAGCACAGTGCGCGCCGCAGCCGGGGCCCGTCGGCGGCGAAGTAGAAGGAGAACAGCAGCACCGTCAGGACCTTGAAGAGCCCTCCGAGTACGGTCGCCGACACATCCAGGACACCGGTGGCACTGTTCTCCGCGTACCTCTTCAGCCAGTCGGACCGGATCAGGCTCTTCTGGATCTCGACGCGCGACAGGGTGGTTTCGAAGGTCTGGTTGATCCAGCGGATCACCGAGTCCAGGTACTGGGGGAAGTTCTCGACCATGGTCACGATCTGACTGGCCAGTACCGAGCCGAGCAGCGTGAAGAACCCGGCGAAGAAGACGAGGACGCCCAGGAAGACCAGCGCGGTGGCCAGGCCGCGGCGCACTCCTCGGGCGGCCATCCGGTCCACGGCCGGTTCCACCGCGAGAGCCAGGAAGAACGCGATCAGGATGTTGGCCAGGAGCCCGATCAGCTGGTGGAAGGCCCAGTTGGCGAGCTGGAAGGCGGCGAACAGGGCCAGTGCCAGGACCATGGCGCGGGGCAGCCAGCGGGGCATCTGCTCACTGCGCGCCGGGGACGGGTCCGGTGAGGGGGCGCTCTGGCTGGGTTCCTCTGTCACTGCCACCCGGCAAGTCTGACCTACGGCACCGCCCCGCCGCGCCATCCCTTCCCGTCACGGCTCATCGCCGGTCCGCGAGAGTCGGTTCCCGTCGTCGGCCGCCCAGGTCCCGTCAGCGCTTCTCCGCCGGAATGTCCATGGCCGCGCAGACTCCGCGCCATACATCTTTGGCCGACCATCCCGAGACGAGCGCCTCGTGCACGGTCCGGCCACCGAGCTCGGACATCACATGATCACGCGCGAAGGAGTCCGCGTACGCCTCGCCGAAGTAGTCCGCCATCCGCTGCCAGAAGACCGTCAACCGCATGCATCCAGTATCCCGTCCTACGGGTGCAGCCGGGCACTTGCCACCGCCCGGACGCGCATTCCGGCCTACGGTCTGTCCATGGCCCGATCCGGAGCATCTCTCACCCACGCCGAGCGGTTCGTCTGGCTGACCGCCCGTGTCCTCGAGCAGCGCAGGTTCGCCTATCACTTCCTCTCCGGTGCCACCGGGGACCTTGCGGAGGCGGAGCGGTCCCAGGCCGCCGATGCCGTCGAGGCGGCTGTGGACGCGTACCGCAATCCCGATGGTGGGTACGGACACGCCCTGGAACCCGACCTGCGGGGCCCGGTCAGCCAGCCGCTGCACACCGCGCACGCGCTGCGCGTCCTGGACGGCATCGGCCGCTGCGGGGGGCGACGGGTCGAGCAGATCTGCCGCTATCTGACGGAGGTCTCCACCGAGGACGGTGCGCTGCCGGCGCTGCACCCCTCCCTGCGCGGCTACCCCGCGGCACCGTGGATCCCGGTCGTCGACCACCCGCCGAGCGCGCTGCTGTCGACCGGTCCGGTGGTGGGGCTGCTGCATCGCAACGAGGTGTGGCATGCGTGGCTCTTCCGGGCTACCGACTTCTGTTGGGCGGCCGTCGAGTCTCTGGAGAAGTCCCATCCTTACGAGCTGCAGGCGGCGGTCGCCTTCCTGGACGGCGCACCCGACCGGGCGCGCGCCGAGGCGGCCGCGGAGCGGCTCGGGCGGCTGGTGCGGGAGCAACGGCTTGTGGTGCTGGAGCCGGACCGCGCGGAGGACTATCCGCTGCCGGACGGCTACGGGCCGGGCGAGTACCACTTCCCGTACGACTTCGCCCGGACCCCCGATTCGCTGGCCCACCGCTGGTTCACCGACGCCGAGTTCGAGCGGTCGCTGGACTTTCTCGCGGACGAGCAGCAGGAGGACGGGGGCTGGCCGATCCGGTGGCGGTCGTGGGCTCCTGGGACGAGCCTCGAGTGGCGGCCGATCGTAACCATCGAGTCGCTGCTGACGCTGCGCGCGTTCGGACGGCCGCTCGCCGGGCCGGACTAGGTCTGGAGGGTGTCCTGGCCGGCCAGCGCCCGTACGCCTGCGGTGGCGAGCACGGCAGGCCGCCACGATGACGAGGTGCCGCGGATCGCCGACCGGGCCGGCGCTCGGATGAGTCCCGGCCGAACGGTGGCCGGACGCGACGCTGACCTGCGAGTCCGGCCTGTTGTCAGTGCCTGGGTGCACGATGGGGAACATGTCGGACCAGCCGGCCTCGGCCCTCGATGCGTTCTCCCCGGCGACTCGTGCGTGGTTCACCGGGGCATTCACCGCGCCCACCGCCGCACAGGCGGGTGCCTGGCGGGCCATCGACGAGGGCTCGGACGTGCTGGTCGTCGCTCCCACCGGTTCGGGGAAGACGCTCGCCGCCTTCCTCGCCGCCCTGGACCAGCTGGCGAGCAGTCCCGCGCCCGCCGATCCGAAGAAGCGCTGCCGGGTGCTGTATGTGTCGCCGCTCAAGGCACTGGCGGTCGATGTGGAGCGCAATCTGCGCAGCCCGCTGACGGGGATCCGGCACGAGGCCGTGCGACTCGGGCTGCCGGAGCCGGAGGTGCGGGTCGGCATTCGCTCCGGTGACACTCCCGCCGCCGAGCGCCGCTCCCTTGCCAACCGGCCGCCGGACATCCTCATCACCACCCCCGAGTCGCTGTTCCTGATGCTGACCTCGGCCACTCGGGAAGCGCTGACCGGCGTGGAAACCGTGATCGTCGACGAGGTGCACGCGGTGGCGGGCACGAAGCGGGGTGCGCATCTGGCCGTCTCCCTGGAGCGGCTCGACGAGCTGCTCGAGCGCCCGGCCCGTCGGATCGGGCTGTCAGCGACCGTACGACCCGTCGACGAGGTGGCGCGCTTTCTGTCACCGCAACGCCGGGTGCAGGTCGTGCAGCCGCCGGCCGGCAAGGAATTCGATCTGTCGGTGGTCGTGCCGGTGGAAGACCTGGGCGAGCTCGGAGGCTCCCCGGCGACGGATCCTGACAGCGGGGCGGTCGGCGAGAAGCCCTCGATCTGGCCGCATGTGGAGGAGCGGATCGCGGACCTGGTGGAGGCCCACCGCTCCACGATCGTCTTCGCCAACTCCCGCCGCCTCGCCGAGAGGCTCTGCAATCGGCTCAACGAGATCGCCTACGAGCGCAGCACGGGTGAGCCGTCCCCCGAGCATCATTCACCGGCGGAGCTGATGGGCGGCTCGGGCGCTGCCCGGGGTGCGCCGGCCGTCATGGCCCGCGCGCACCACGGCTCGGTCTCCAAGGAGCAGCGGGCCCTGGTCGAGGAGGACCTCAAGGCGGGCCGGCTGCCCGCGGTCGTCGCCACCTCGAGCCTGGAGCTGGGGATCGACATGGGCGCGGTCGATCTCGTCGTCCAGGTCGAGTCGCCGCCCTCCGTCGCCTCGGGGCTGCAGCGCGTCGGCCGCGCGGGACACCAGGTGGGCGCCGTGTCGACCGGCGTGGTCTTCCCCAAGTACCGCGGTGACCTGGTGCAGGCGGCCGTGGTCACGGAGCGGATGCGCAGCGGGGCCATCGAGTCGCTGCGCGTTCCGGCCAACCCGCTGGACGTCCTGGCCCAGCAGATCGTCGCGATGACGGCGATGGACAGCTGGGACGTGGACGAGCTGCTGGCCGTGGTCCGCCGCGCGGCGCCCTTCGCCGCCCTGCCGGAGTCGGCGTTCACCGCGGTCCTGGACATGCTGGCGGGCCGCTATCCGTCGGACGCCTTCGCCGAGCTCCGGCCGCGCCTGGTGTGGGACCGCGTGGCGGGGACCGTCAGGGGCCGGCCGGGCGCCCAGCGGCTCGCGGTCACCTCCGGCGGCACGATCCCGGACCGAGGGCTCTTCGGGGTCTTTCTGGCCGGTGCCGACCCGAAGAAGGGCGGGGGCCCATCAGACACAGCAGCGCGAAGCGCTTCGGCTCGGGGCGGTGGCGGGCGACGGGTGGGCGAACTCGACGAGGAGATGGTCTACGAGTCGCGGGTCGGCGACGTCTTCACGCTGGGCACCACGACGTGGCGCATCGAGGACATCACGCGCGACCGGGTGCTGGTCTCGCCCGCGCCCGGGGTTCCGGGCAGGCTGCCTTTCTGGAAGGGCGACCAGCTGGGCCGCCCGCTCGAACTGGGCCGTGCGCTGGGCGCGTTCCTCCGCGAGGTCGGGAGCCTCGCCCCCGATGACGCCCGGCTGCGCCTACTGGCGGCCGGGCTGGACGCCTGGGCGACGGACAATGTCCTGTCGTATCTGCAGGAGCAGCGCCAGGCCTGCGGGCACATCCCCGACGACCGAACCATCCTGGTCGAGCGGTTCCGGGATGAGCTGGGCGACTGGCGCGTCGTCATCCACTCCCCCTTCGGCGCCCAGGTGCACGCCCCCTGGGCGCTCGCGCTCGGCGCCCGCCTCGCCGAGCGCTACGGCATGGACACCCAGGTGATGCATGCTGACGACGGCATCGTGCTGCGTCTGCCGGACGCGGACCTGATGGGTCTGGACCTGCTCGACATGGAGACGGATCCGGCTCTGCGAGGGCGGGAGTACGACGCCGAGCAGTCCCCGGTCGGCGCCGCGGACGTGGCCTTCGACAAGGGGGAGGTCGACCAGGTCGTCACCGACCAGGTCGGCGGCTCGGCGCTGTTCGCGTCCCGGTTCCGCGAGTGCGCGGCCCGCGCCCTGCTGCTGCCGCGCCGTAACCCCGGCAAGCGCACCCCGCTGTGGCAGCAGCGCCAGCGTGCCGCCCAGCTCCTCCAGGTCGCCTCGGAGTTCGGTTCGTTCCCCATCGTCCTCGAGGCCGTGCGCGAGTGCCTGCAGGACGTCTTCGACGTCCCGGGTCTGGTGGAGCTGATGGGCGACATCGAGGCCCGCCGGGTCCGGCTCGTCGAGGTCACCACCCCCGAGCCGTCCCCCTTCGCCCGCTCACTGCTCTTCGGCTATGTCGCGCAGTACCTGTACGAGGGTGACTCCCCGCTGGCCGAACGGCGCGCGGCCGCCTTGTCGTTGGACTCCCGGCTGCTGGCCGAGCTGCTGGGCCAGGCCGAACTGCGCGAACTGCTCGACGCGGACGTGCTGACCGAGCTGGAGCGCGAGCTGCAGTGGCTGACCGAGAACCGCCGCATCAAGGACGTGGAGAGCCTCGCCGACGCGCTGCGCTTCCTCGGCCCGCTCACCGACGCGGAGCTGGCAGAGCGCGGTGGGCAGCCGCAGTGGGCGCGGGAGTTGGCAGGGGCCCGCCGTGCCATCCGGGTACGGATCGGGGGCGCCGATCACTGGGCCGCCGTCGAGGACGCCGGGCGGCTGCGCGACGCCCTGGGCACCGCGCTGCCGGTGGGTGTGCCCGAGGCCTTCACCGAACCGGTCAAGGACCCGCTCGGCGATCTCCTCGCCCGCTACGCCCGCACCCACGGGCCGTTCACCTCTGCCGAGGCCGCGCAGCGTTTTGGCATCGGCGTCGCCGTCACGGACGGGTCCCTGCACCGGCTGGCCGCGACGGGGCGCGTCGTCCAGGGCGAGTTCCACCCTGCCGGCATCGGCCAGGAATGGTGCGACAGCGGGGTGCTGCGCCGACTGCGGCGACGCTCGCTGGCCGCGCTCCGGCAGGAGATGGAGCCCGTGCCGCCGACCGCGCTCGCCTCCTTCCTGCCGCAGTGGCAGCACGTGGGCACCCACAGCCTGCGCGGCGTCGACGGCTTGGTGCGGGCGATCGAGCAGCTCCAGGGCGCCGCGGTGCCTGCCTCCGCCCTGGAGAAGCTGGTGCTGCCGTCCCGGGTCGCCGACTACGCCCCGGGAATGCTCGACGAGTTGACCACCGCAGGGGAGGTCGTCTGGGCCGGGGCGGGGGCGCTGCCCGGCAAGGACGGCTGGGTGTCGCTGTTCGTCGCGGACGCCGCACCGCTGCTGCTGCCGCCGCCCCATCCGTTCGAGACCGGACCGCTGCACCAAGCGGTGCTCGACGCCCTGTCGGGCGGCTATGGGCTGTTCTTCCGGCAGATCGCCGATCAGGTTCGCGCCGTGCATCCCGAGTGCACCGACCCGCAACTCGCCGACGCCGTCTGGGATCTGGCGTGGTCCGGCCGGCTCACCAACGACACGCTGTCCCCGCTGCGCTCCCTGCTGGGCTCCGGCCGTACCGCGGGCGCGACCGCGCATCGTGCGAAGCGCTCGGTCCCGCGCGGCCGGTACGGCACGCTGACCGCCCTCAGCCCGCGTACGGTCCGGGGGACCGCCTCCCGGAGCGGGCCGCCGACGGTGGCGGGCCGCTGGTCCCTGCTGCCTGAGCGCGAGACCGAGGTCACCCATCGGGCGCACGCTCTGGCTCGTACACTCCTGGACCGGCACGGAGTGGTGACCCGGGGCGCCGTTCAGGCCGAGGGCGTGGAGGGCGGCTTCTCGGCCGCTTACCGCGTGCTGTCCGCGTTCGAGGAGACCGGGCAGGCCCGGCGCGGCTATGTGGTGGAGGGCTTGGGCGCCGCGCAGTTCGCGATGGACGGCGCGGTCGACCGCCTCCGGGCGGTGGCCACGGCCCGGGAGCGCGAGTCCGCGGAGGCACCGATGGCTCCCGCTGCCTACGGAACCGCCCACTCCGCCGGCCGGGGCAAGGCGGTGGTGCTGGCCGCCGCGGACCCGGCCAACGCCTATGGCGCGGCGCTGCCCTGGCCGGAGCCGCCCACCGGCGCCGGGCACAAGCCGGGCCGTAAGGCGGGGGCGCTGGTGGTGCTGGTGGACGGCGAGCTCGTGCTGTACGTCGAGCGCGGTGGCAAGACGCTCCTCGCGTGGCCGGGGCCCGAGGCGGACAGCCCGGACAGCGACGCACGGCTGCACCTGGCGGCCGAGGCGCTGGCCGGGGCGGCCCGGGACGGCGCGCTCGGCACGGTCACGGTGGAGCGCGCCAACGGCTCCCCCGCCCTGACCTCCCCGATAGGCCGCGCCCTGGAAGCCGCCGGTTTCCACGCTACTCCGCGCGGCCTTCGTCTCCGCCCGACGTGAGGCTCGTCCCCGCCCCGGACGCGGCCCCACCGGAAGCGGACCGCACCCAGGAGGGCCAGCACCCGCCGACACAGCGCTCGGCCGGGCGCTGAGCGCCTCGTCACGGACCATCGACCGCGCTGAAGTGCCGCCGACGGTCTCGCCGCCGGCCGAGGGCCCTCGCCACGAGGCCGTCCTCCAGCGGCATGATGGCTGCATGCCCGAAGGAGACACCGTCTGGCGGACGGCCCGCGCGCTGCACGAGGGGATCGCGAGCGAGCGTCTGGTGCGTTCCGATCTGCGCGTGCCCAGGCTGGCCACCGTCGACCTGTCCGGCCGGAAGGTCATCGAGGTCGTCTCGCGCGGCAAACATCTGCTCACCCGGTTCGAGGGTGGTCTCACTCTCCACTCCCATCTGCGGATGGACGGCGCATGGCACCTCTACGCCGCCGGCGAGCGCTGGCGCGGCGGTCCGGAGCACCAGATCCGCGCCATCCTGGACACCGGGCAGCGGGCCGCCGTCGGCTACCGCCTCCCTGTGCTGGGCCTGCTGCGCACCGCCGAGGAGGACTCGGTCGTGGGTCACCTGGGCCCCGATCTACTCGGCCCCGACTGGGACCCGGACGAGGCCCTGCGACGGCTGCTCTCCGCGCCGGGCGTCCCCCTCGGCGAGGCGCTGCTCGACCAGCGCAACCTCGCCGGCATCGGCAACGTCTACAAGTCCGAGCTGTGCTTTCTGGCGCGCTGCACCCCCTGGCTCCCGGTGGGTGAGGTACCTGCCCCGGACCGCCTGGTCGCCTTGGCCAAGAAGCTGCTGGAGGCCAACAAGACCCGGCTCGCCCGCGCCACCACCGCCGACCCGCGGCGCGACCAGCGCCTGTGGGTGTACGGCAGAGCGGGGCGCCCTTGTCGCCGCTGTGGCACCGCCGTGCTCACCGCCGAGCGGACCTCCCCGGGGGAGCGCACCACGTACTGGTGTCCGTCCTGTCAGAGGGGGCCGTCCCTGCAGCCTGATTGACGGCCCGTCAGTTCCGCTCGTACCGTCACGCCCATGTCCATCCAGGCGTACGACCTCACCGGACGCGCCGCCCTCGTCACCGGCGCCGCAAGCGGCATCGGCCGCGCGACCGCCCTCCTGCTCGCACAGGCCGGCGCGACGGTCCACTGCGCCGACCTCGACGAGAAGGGCCTACGGGAGACCACCGAACGGATCGAGGCCCAGGGCGGCAGCAGCACGGCCCACCCCCTGGACGTGACCGACCGCGCCCAAGTCGCGGCCACCATCGGCGAAGTCGTACGCACCGGGGGCCGCCTCGACGTGATGGCGACCATCGCCGGGATCATGCACAGCAGTCCGGTTCTGGAGACGGCCGACGCCGACCTCGACCGCGTTCTGGCGGTCAACTTCAAGGGTGTCCTGCACGGCTGCCAGGAAGCGGCCCGCGCAATGATCGCGACGAACACCCCCGGCTCCATCGTCACCATGGCCTCCGGCGCGGTCGACACCGGCACCCCGGGCCTGCTCTGCTACAGCGTCGCCAAGGCGGCCGTCGTACAGCTCACCAGGACGCTGGCGTCCGAGGTCGGGCGGCACGGCATACGAGTCAACGCGGTGGCACCCGGCTGGATCCGCACCCCCATGACGGACCGTCATGACGCGCAAGCCCAGCACCGGGTGGAAGCGGCGATGGCCCGCGCCTCCCCCCTTGGCCGGGTGGGCGAGGCGGAGGACATCGCCCACGCCGTTCTCCACCTGGCCTCGGACGCCTCCTCGTTCACCACGGGTCAGATCCTGCGTCCGAACGGCGGCGTCGCGATGCCCTGGTAGCCGCGCCGTCCGCCGGCCCGGGCACACAGTGGACGGGCAGCAGGCTCAGTCCCCACCCTCCGGCGGCGAGTGCCGTCTCGAGCGGTCCGGCCCCGCCCGGCTGTATCAGCAGGCGCACCGCGGCCCAGCCCCAGGCGGCGGCGGAAGCGGGCACGATCGCCCAGCGCAGGGCTCGGCGCACCCGTATTCGGTCCGGGGCGACGGCGGCGGCGGTGGCCGCACGGGCCTGTGTGCTGCACCGCCCCTCGCGCCCCCGGCGTACCGCGGCCATGGCTGCCTCCTCGGGACCCCGACGGCCGGTCGGCCGGGATGGCCGAGCAGCGGGGCGTACGGGCTCGCGGGCAACTGGGGCATCGGGCCTGCCGGCCCATCCGGGCACCGGCTCGGGCGCCGGCTGCGGTCTCGCCCCGGCCCGTCTCAGGCGTGCTCCGCCTGGAACATCCAGCGGTGCTTCTCGAGATCGGCGGTCAGGTCGATGAGGATGCCCTGGCTCACCGGGTCGGGCTTCTCCGTGGCCTCGATGCGCTCCCGCATCCGGCTGGTCACGGATCCGAGGGCAGTGACCAGAATCCGCACCGCGTCCTCATCCTTGGTCCAGCCGTCGGGGACCGTGTCGATGCCGCTGCTCCGGGCGACGGTGCCGGACCGGCCATCCGGGGAGACACCCAGGGCGGCAGCCCGTTCGGCCACCGTGTCGGTGTGCACGCGGGCGCTCGTCACGACCTCGTCCAGCTGCAGATGAACGGAGCGGAATCGAGGACCGATGACGTTCCAGTGGACCTGCTTGGCCACCAGGGAGAGATCAACCAGGTCGACCAGCGCGCCCTGAAGGGCGTCGCCGACGGTCTTGAGGTCCTGGTCGGACAGCGGACTCTTGACGACGGACATTCGGTTCCTCCCGATTCGTCGTACTGATCCCTCTTGATCCCCCTCAACCATCGCATACCCTCCCCCGGCCTGCGGCATGAGGAACCCCAGGCCGAGGGCATGCCAAGCCCCGGCGGCCGGGGCCCGCACGAGCCCGGAATGCCCTCGGCCCCGGGGCGGCAGTGCCGCCCCGGGGCCGGGATCAACGATGTTGGGCCGTCGTCAGGCCGCGACCACGTCCACCGCCCCCGCAGGCGGCTTGATCGTCACGCGCTCATCCGGGACACCCGTGACGGATGTCACCGAGACCGACTTGATCATCGGTCGCATCGGCGCAGACACCGGCTCGCTGGCCGCCGACTCCGCCAGCTCGGCCAGCGACAGCTCGTCGCTCACCTCGCGCATGACTTCGGACATCCGCACGTCGAGCGCGTCGCAGATCGCGGAGAGGAGCTCGGAGGAGGCCTCCTTCTGCCCTCTCTCGACCTCCGAGAGATAGCCGAGGGAGACCCGCGCCGACGAGGAGACCTCGCGCAGGGTTCTGCCCTGGCGCTGGCGCTGCCGACGCAGCACGTCACCCAGCAGGCGACGGAGCAGAATCATCGGTGGCTCCCTCCTCGGACCTCGGATCCGGATCCTTCTCGCCCCACCGTACCGCCTCGGGCCGCGGCCGTGCGGGGAGCGATGACGTGTTCACTCAGGGCTGCAAACATCAATCCCCCGCGCTCTGTTCCGTATCCTGTGCCCGCATCTTCTCGATCAGTTCCCCCAGAAGCATGCCCAACGCCTCCTGGACGCTCTCCCGGCGGATCCGGGTCCGGTTTCCGTCGAGCCTGAGCTCCCGGGACTCTGCGGTGCCGTCAGGCCCCGCGACGGCCACATAGACCGTGCCGACGGACTGTCCGTCCTGGGGGTCCGGGCCGGCGACACCCGAGGTCGACACTCCCCAGTCTGCGCCCAGAATCCGCCGCACGCCTGCCGCCATCTGCCGGGCCACCTCGACGTCCACCGCTCCTCGAGCGGTGAGCAGCGCACCGTCCACGCCCAGCATGCCCCGCTTCACATCAGTCGCATACGCAGTCACCGAGCCCCGGAAGACCCGCGAGGCCCCGGGCACCTCGGTCAGTTCCGCCGCGATCAGACCCCCGGTGAGGGACTCGGCGACCGCGAGCGTCTGACCACGCCGTACCAGCAGCTCGAGCACCTCAGCGGCGAGCACATCAGCGGACGGCACGCCGGTCATCGCTGCAGGGCTCCGCTCGCCCGCCCGCGCCCCGCGGCCGGCCCGGCCCGGCGCAGCACCACGGCCTGCCGTACGTAGTCCAGGCCGGTCACGACGGTCAGCACCACGGCGACGGCCATCACCCAGAAGCGCAGGGTGGCGAGCGGCCCCGTCAGGGCGAGGATGTACATCCCGACCGCGGTGCCCTGGGCGAGCGTCTTCAACTTGCCGCCACGGCTCGCCGGGATCACCGCCTGCTTGATCACCCAGAACCGCATCAGGGTGATGCCGATCTCCCGGAAGAGGATCACTCCGGTCACCCACCAGGGAAGGTCCCCGAGCGCAGACAGGCAGATGAGCGCCGCGCCCATGATGGCCTTGTCGGCGATCGGATCGGCGATCTTGCCGAAATCGGTGACCAGGTTGTACCGCCGCGCCAGGTGGCCGTCGAACAGGTCCGTGATCATGGCGATCCCGAAGGCCGCCCAGGCGAAGGAACGCCAGGCCGGGTCGTAGCCCCCGTTATGCAGCATCAACAAGACGAAGCCGGGCACAAGGAGCAGCCGGACCATGGTGAGGATGTTGGCGATGTTCCACAATCCGGCTTGCGACGTCACCGGCGCACCCACCGGGCCGCCCCGGAGCTGCGCGCGGCCGGCACCGCCCGCTGCGGACGCGGGGACTCCGCTCATGTGCCCGCCTCCTCGTCAGGACACGCTGCGCCGATGAGCGGCTCGGCGACCAGGTCGACGCCTTCTGTCGCCACCACCTTGGCCTCGACGATACGGCCTGGGGCGAGACCCCGGGAGTCGCTGAGGATCACCTGGCCGTCGGTCTCGGGCGCCTGGTGCGCCCCGCGGCCGACCGCACCGTCCTCCTCGTCGACGGTCTCGATCAGGACCTCGACCGTCTCTCCCAGCCGCTCCTCGGCGCGCTGCGCCGTGAGCTCCTCGGCGAGCCGCGAGATATGGGCCAGCCGCTGAGCGATGACGTCCTCGTCGAGTTTGTTGTCGTAGCCGACGGCCTCGGTGCCGTCCTCGTCGGAGTACCCGAAGACTCCGATGGCATCCAGCCGCGCGCCGACGAGGAAGCGCTCCAGCTCCGCCAGGTCGTCTTCGGTCTCGCCGGGGAAGCCCACGATGAAGTTCGACCTTGCCCCGGCCTGCGGCGACTTCGACCGGATCGCGTCCAGCAGCTCCAGAAAGCGATCGGTGTCGCCGAACCGCCGCATTGCGCGCAGCACCCCCGGGGCCGAGTGCTGGAAGGACAGGTCGAAGTAGGGCGCGACTTTCGGTGTCGACGTCAGGACCTCGATCAGCCCCGGCCGCATCTCGGCCGGCTGCAGATAGCTGACCCGGACCCGTTCGATCCCGTCGACCGCTGCCAGCTCCGGGAGCAGGCTCTCCAGGAGCCGGATGTCGCCGAGGTCCTTGCCGTACGAGGTGTTGTTCTCGGAGACCAGCATCACTTCCTTGACGCCCTGCTCCACCAGCCAGCGGGTCTCGGTCAGCACATCGGCCGGGCGGCGGGACACGAAGGACCCGCGGAAAGCGGGGATGGCGCAGAACGAGCAGCGACGGTCACAGCCGGACGCCAGCTTGACCGAGGCGACGGGGCCGGCGTCCAGACGGCGGCGCAGCGGCGCCCTCGGCCCGGAGGCCGGAGCGATCCCCTCGGGCAGATCGGCATGCGCCGAGGGGCGGTCCCCCACGAGAGGGGAGATATCGGCACCACCCGTCGTCAGGCGGATATCGGCAGGAGCACCGTGCCCGGGCAGGGCCACGTCGACGCCCTGCCGCTCGACCGGGCTGACCGGCAGCAGCTTGCGCCGGTCCCGCGGCGTGTGGGAGGCGTGCACTCCCCCGGACAGGATCGTCTGCAGCCGGTCGGAGATGTCCGCGTAGTCGTCGAAGCCGAGTACCCCGTCAGCCTCGGGCAGCACCTCGGCGAGCTCCTTGCCGTAGCGCTCCGCCATGCAGCCCACGGCGACCACGGCCTGAGTGCGGCCGCCCCCCTCGGAAGCCGCAGTCTTGAGATCGTTCGCCTCGAGGAGGGCGTCGACCGAGTCCTTCTTCGCGGCTTCGACGAAGCCGCAGGTGTTGACGACGGCGACGTCGGCGTCGGCCGCGTCCTGGACGAGTTCCCACCCGTCCGCCGCCAGACGGCCGGCGAGCTCCTCGGAGTCCACCTCGTTACGGGCGCATCCAAGGGTGACGAGAGCGACGGTACGGGGTTCGGGCATGCGCTCAGCCTACTTTGTCCTGGCCGCTCCATCCGCTGCCAGGGGCTGCTCTGCCTGCCCTCAGGGGCGCTGTGTCAGCCTGCCGCCGGGTCTCCCTTGGTGTAGCTCAACCGCTGGACCTGACCGTTCTCGTACCGGTCGTCGATCTGCTTGCCGTTGACGTAGAGCTCGATGGCGCCGGCGTTGCCGAGCACCAGGTCGATCCGCTCCTTGTCGGTGAACGTCTTGGAGTCACCCTGCTTGAGGACGCCCTCGTGGAGCAGCCGCCCGTTGTGGTCCTTCGCCGAGATCCAGCTCGATCCTTCCTCGGCGGTGAGCTTCACCGTGACCTTGTCGGCCGGCACAGCCGCGATGGCGCTGTCGGACGGCTCCGGCTTCGGATCGGCGGGCTTGTTCGGGTTCCGGGTGGAATCCGGTTTGGAGCCCGTGCTCTGGCTGGCCACGCTCTTGCCGGAGCCCGCGTCGTCACCGCTGAACAGCGTGAAGCCGACGAACGCGACGACGACCACGATCGCCGCGACCATCGCCGCCGTCCAGTTGGGCCGACGTGGCTCGGACCGGAACCGCTCCGCCTCGAACAGCGGCGCCGCGGGGGTCGGCGCAGGCCGCCCGCCAGTGTCGGCGTCGTACTGCTCGACGAGCACTGCCGGATCGAGACCGACCGTGCGGGCGAGCGTCCGAATATGGCCGCGGGCGTAGACATCGCCGCCGCAGCGGGTGAAGTCGTCCTGCTCGATCGCATGGACGATGGGGATGCGCACCCGCGTGGTGGAACTGACCTCTTCCACGGTCAGTCCGGCATCGATGCGGGCCTGCTGCAGGGCGCGGCCGACTGAGGGCCGGTCGGCCGCGACCTCTTCGAGTTCGACGCCGTCGGCGGAAGGATCGTCGACTGCAACTTTTACGATGTCGTCAGCGGAAGGCCGGTCGTCTGAGGGGGAGTTGCCGATGGACACGGGGGCGCCTTTCGAGCGTGAGCCACCTGCTGGATGTTCAGTCTAGGGGTGGTACGAAAGGGTGGGGCAACCGGGAGGACGAACTTTGTACGCCATCAGGACGGCCGCGCCACTATAGGATTCCCTACCCATTCATCGTTTCCATCAACTTGACGTATCGGATGGGCAAACGGTTGCCTCTCGCCGCCCTTACGAGTGAGTCTCGCCCCGGATCAGCGCGAGCACTCCGTCCATTTCATCCGGCTTGACCAGCACATCGCGCGCTTTCGACCCCTCGCTCGGCCCGACGACCCCCCGCGACTCCATGAGGTCCATCAGCCGACCCGCCTTCGCGAAGCCCACCCGCAGCTTGCGCTGCAGCATCGAGGTCGACCCGAACTGTGTGGAGACCACCAGCTCCGCCGCCTGACAGAGCAGATCCAGGTCGTCGCCGATCTCCTCGTCGATCTCCTTCTTCTTCGCCGTCCCCACCGTGACGTCGTCGCGGAAGACAGGCGTCATCTGCGCCTTGCAGTGCTCGACGAGGGCCACGATCTCGCTTTCCGTCACGAAGGCGCCCTGCATCCGGATGGCCTTGTTGGCACCCATGGGCAGGAAGAGCCCGTCGCCCTTGCCGATGAGCTTCTCGGCGCCCGCCTGGTCGAGGATGACCCGGCTGTCGGCGAGGGAGGAGGTGGCGAAGGCGAGCCGGGAGGGCACATTGGCCTTGATCAGGCCGGTGACCACGTCGACGCTCGGGCGCTGGGTGGCCAGCACCAGGTGAATGCCCGCGGCCCGGGCGAGCTGCGTGATCCGGACGATGGCGTCCTCCACGTCGCGCGGTGCGACCATCATCAGGTCGGCGAGCTCGTCGACGATCACCAGCAGATACGGGTACGGCGACAGCTCCCGCTCGCTGCCCTCCGGCGCTGTCGCCTTGCCGCTCCGCACCGCCGCGTTGAAGTCGTCGATGTGCCGGAAGCCGTACGCCGCAAGGTCGTCGTAACGCAGGTCCATTTCCCGCACGACCCACTGCAGGGCCTCGGCGGCGCGCTTGGGGTTGGTGATGATGGGCGTGATCAGGTGCGGGATTCCCTCGTAGGCCGTGAGCTCGACGCGCTTGGGGTCGACCAGCACCATCCGCACGTCCTCCGGCGTGGCACGCGCCAGGATCGAGGTGATCAGACAGTTGATGCAGGAGGACTTTCCGGAACCGGTGGCACCGGCGACCAGCACGTGCGGCATCGAGGCCAGGTTGGCCGTCACATAGCCGCCCTCGACGTCTTTGCCGAGCGCAACGAGCATCGGATTCTCGTCGCCGGCGGCGTCCGCCAGGCGCAGCACGTCGCCGAGATTGACCATCTCGCGGTCGGTGTTGGGGATCTCGATGCCGACGGCGGACTTGCCGGGGATGGGACTGATGATCCGGACGTCGGGACTGGCGACGGCGTAGGCGATGTTCTTGGTCAGGGCAGTGATCCGCTCGACCTTGACCGCGGGGCCGAGCTCGACCTCGTAGCGCGTGACGGTGGGGCCGCGGGTGAAGCCGGTGACGGCGGCATCGACCTTGAACTCCCCGAAGACCTTGGTGAGCGACGCCACGACGGCGTCATTCGCGGCGCTGCGCGTCCTGCCCGGTCCCCCGCGCTCCAACAGGTCCAGGGAGGGCAGGGAGTAGGTGATGTCCCCGGAGAGCTGGAGCTGCTCGGCGCGGGGCGGTAGAGGTTCGGCGGGCTCGGGAGCGGATTTCGTCAGATCCGGTACGCCGCTGCGCCGGCCGGCCCGGCCCGGACGGGCATTCGATGTGCTCTCGGTGCGCTCTTCCTCGGCGGGCGATGGCGCCTCCTGCCCCTCGGCCTCACGCGCATCCCGCACGCCGTCCGTCGCCGTCCGGTCCGCGGAGATGCCGTGGCTGATGTCGGCCACCAGCGGCGAAGGCTGCACACCGTGCAGCACGGCCCCGTCCAGTTCGGCCGCCGCGGCTGCTGCGAGGTCCACGGCGTCATCTGCGCGCTCCGGCACGGGCGATGCTGCCCGCCCGCGGGACCGGCGCCGCTTCGCGAGCGCCTCCTCCTCGGCCCGGTCGGGATCGTTCACCGCGGCCGCGGCGCGTGCGGCGCCCCGGCGCGACCTGCGGGTGGGCGCCTCGCGCCAGTCATCCGCGTACTCGCCCGCGTCGGCCCCCTCCGCGCGGCCCTCGTCCCGCTCCGCGGAGGGACCGCTCACGAGTCCGAGCTTGGTGCCGAGGAGCCGCAGGCGCCGCGGAATGGCGTTCACCGGAGTCGCGGTCACCACGAGCAGCCCGAAGACGGTGAGAAGCACCAGGAGCGCCACCGCCAGCGATTCCCCGACGGTCAGCAGCAGCGGCCGCGAGGCGGCCCAGCCGATCAACCCGCCCGCGTCCCGGATGGCTTCGGTGCCCTCTCCGCGGCCGGGCGCCCCGCAGGCCAGATGCACCTGGCCGAGGGCGCCGATGACCAGTGCGGAAAGCCCGATGACGATCCGTCCGTTCGCCTCCGGCTGTTCCGGGTGGCGGATGAGCCGCACCGCGATGCCGCCGAGCAGGAGTGGCACGAGCAGGTCGAGGCGCCCGAACGCCCCGGTCACCAGCATTTCGACGAGGTCGCCGACGGGGCCGCGGAGACTGGACCAGGTGCCGGCGGCGACCACGAGGGCCAGGCCCAGAAGCAGCAGTGCCAGACCGTCCTTGCGGTGCGCGGGATCAAGATTCTTCGCACCGCGTCCTATGCCGCGGAAGATGGCACCGACGGCGTGGGCGAGCCCGAGCCACAGGGCGCGGACGAGACGGTAGATACCGCCCGTCGGGGACGGCGCCGGCTTCTGGGCGGCCTTCTTCGCCGCAGCCTTCTTCGCCGCGGCCTTCTTGGCGGGCGCTGCGCCCCTTTTGGCCGGAGTCTTCTTCGCTGTTGCCTTCTTGGCCGTGCTCCCCGTACGGCCGGCGCGCGTTTTGGAGGTGCCCGACGCGCTCGGGGAACCTTTGCCGGACGTACGTGCAGCCATGGTGCCGAGGTTACCGGTGATGGACGGGTGGGACACCTGTGCCTAGACGTTAGGCCGTTCGTGTCGCATTTGTGCTGATGCCGTGGTGACGCTGCGTCAATGTACGACTGCCCTCAACAGCCGTTCCGAAGCGCTGCTGTCAGCTCTGGGAAGGCACCGCCGACGCGCCGCTGCCCGTGCCCGGCTCCAGCGCGTCCAGCGCCCGTCGCAGCCCAGTGAGTTTGCGCTCCAGATGCGCGGCGGTGGCCACGGCTGCCGCATCCGCGGACTCATCGAGTTGCTTGGACAGCGCCTCCGCCTGCTCCTCCACCGCCGCGAGCCGTGCGGACAACTCGGCCAGCAGCCCCGCGGGCTCCTTGGACTCTCCCGGATCCGGCTGGCTGCCCTCCAACTGCAGCCGCAGCAGCGAGGCCTGCTCCCGCAGCTGGCAGTTCTTCATGTAGAGCTCGACGAAGACGGAGACCTTCGCCCTCAGCACCCACGGGTCGAACGGCTTGGAGATGTAGTCCACCGCACCCGCGGCATAACCCCGGAAGGTGTGGTGGGGACCGTGGTTGATGGCCGTCAGGAAGATGATCGGGATGTCCCGGGTCCGCTCCCGCCGCTTGATGTGCGCAGCGGTCTCGAAACCGTCCATGCCCGGCATCTGGACGTCCAGCAGGATCACTGCGAAATCATCCGTCAGCAGCGCTTTGAGCGCTTCCTCCCCTGACGATGCCCGCACCAGGGTCTGATCGAGCGCGGAGAGAATGGCCTCCAGCGCCAACAGATTCTCCGGCCGGTCATCGACCAGGAGGATCTTGGCCTTCTGCACCATGGCCCGTCCTCCTCGCCCCGGCATAGGGCCGCCCCTGCTCGAAGAGCTCGGGGAAGCACCGGGCGCCGCCCCAGGGGACGACTCCTTTGCGTCGCCCGTCCTTGTGCCGGTCATGGTAGCCGCACCCCGCCTGTCGCCACACCCTGTCACCGCGATGTCACTGTGCACGTAGCAGAAACGCAGTGGAAGCCCAGAAGGTTCCCCGGATCTCGCGTTCCCACACGTGTTCGCTGACCGTCAGTCGGCGGCACGGCCGATCCACTGTTGCATGACCGTGAGCAGATGGTCCGTGTCCACCGGCTTGGTGACATAGTCGGACGCACCCGACTCGATGCTCTTCTCCCGGTCTCCCTTCATGGCCTTGGCAGTCAGGGCGATGATCGGCAGGCCGGCGAACTGCGGCATGCGTCGAATCGCCGCGGTCGTGGCGTAGCCGTCCATCTCAGGCATCATGATGTCCATCAGCACGACGGTCACATCGTCGTGCTGCTCCAGGACTTCGATCCCCTCGCGGCCGTTCTCCGCGTAGAGCACCGACAGACCGTGCTGCTCCAGCACGCTGGTCAGCGCGAACACATTGCGGATGTCGTCGTCCACGATGAGCACCTTCTCGCCGCGGAAGCCACCGTCGAAGCTGGGGTCCACGAGGTCCTGGCCGTTGTCCAGCCAGGAGTCGTCCGGGACCGGCTCCCCCTGGGCGGCCCCACCGGCGGGCCGCTGGTCGGCCGGCGGCGCGGGCCGCCGACGCAGCCGCGACGCCCCTCCGGCCACCCGCCGCGGAATCTGCGGGACGGCCGCCGGGGCCTGGGCCGCGTCCTCGGCCGTACGCACGTCCGCCGACGCAGCCTCGGCGCCCGCGACCAGCGCTCCGAGCAACGGGTCGCCTGCGGGCGCCGCCACCGACCCGGCCCCTGTGGGCCCGACGGGGGCCAGCTGCGGATACCCCTGCGGCGGCAGCTCGATGGGGCTGAGCGGCAGGTACAGCGTGAAGGTCGAGCCACGGCCGGGCTCGCTGGCCGCGTGGATCTCACCACCCAGCAGCCGGGCGATCTCCCGGCTGATGGACAGCCCCAGACCCGTACCGCCGTACTTCCTGCTGGTCGTGCCGTCCGCCTGCTTGAAGGCCTCGAAGATCACTCGCATCTTGCTGGCCGCGATTCCGATACCGGTGTCCGTCACCGAGAAGGCGATCATCTCGGCCTCCGGATCGCGCAGTGAGCCGTGTTCCAGCAGCTGCTCGCGAATGGAGTCCGGCACATCGGTCCCGGCCGGCCTGATGACCAGCTCCACGGCACCGCTGTCGGTGAACTTCACCGCGTTCGAGAGGAGGTTGCGCAGCACCTGGAGCAGTCGCTGCTCGTCGGTGTGCAGCGTGGCCGGCAGCTCCGGCGAGACCCGCACGGAGAAGTCCAGCCCCTTCTCGGCGGTGAGCGGCCGGAAGGTGGCCTCGACGTAGTCCACCAGCTGCACCAGGGCGATACGGGTGGGGCTGACGTCCATCTTTCCCGCCTCGACCTTCGACAGGTCGAGGATGTCGTTGATCAGCTGGAGCAGATCGGAGCCGGCACCGTGAATGGTCTCGGCGAACTCGACCTGCTTCGGCGACAGATTGCCCTCGGCGTTGTCGGCGAGCAGCTTGGCCAGGATCAGCAGCGAGTTCAGCGGGGTGCGCAGCTCGTGCGACATGTTCGCCAGGAACTCGGACTTGTAGCGCATGGAGACCGCGAGTTGCTCGGCCCGCTCCTCCAGGACCTGCCGCGCCTCCTCGATCTCGGTGTTCTTCACCTCGATGTCGCGGTTCTGTCGGGCCAGCAGCTCGGCCTTCTCCTCCAGTTCGGCGTTTGAAGCCTGGAGCGCCTTCTGCCGGTTCTCCAACTCCGCCGAACGGATCCGCAGTTGCTCGGTCAGCTCCTGCGACTGCTTGAGCAGCACCTCGGTCTTGGTGTTGACGCTGATGGTGTTGACGCTCGTCGCGATCATCTCGGCGATCTGGCTGAGGAAGTCCTTCTGGATCTGCGCGAAGGGCTGGAAGGAGGCCAGCTCGATCACGCCCAGGACCTTGCCCTCGAAGAGCACCGGCAGCACGATCACATGGGCCGGCGGCGCCTCACCGAGTCCGGAGGCGATCTTCAGATAGCCCGGCGGCACGTTCTCCACCAGGATCGTGCGCTTCTCTTCGGCGGCCGTGCCGATGAGCGTCTCACCGGGCCGGAAGGACGTCGGCATGGTGCCCATGGAGTAGCCGTACGACCCGATCATGCGCAGCTCGTACGAGCCCTCCCCGGGCGGAGCGCCGACCTCCGTGCTATCGCCCGTCGGCATCGCAAGGAAGAACGCGCCGTGCTGCGCGGAGACGACAGGCGTCAGCTCGCTCATGATCAGACCGGCCACGTCCTTCAGGTCGCGGCGGCCCTGCATCAGACCCGAGATCCGGGCGAGGTTGCCCTTGAGCCAGTCCTGCTCCTTGTTGGCGAGGGTGGTCTCGCGCAGCGTGGCGATCATCGTGTTGATGTTGTCCTGGAGCTCCAGGATCTCCCCCGCCGCGTCCACGTCGATCTTCAGGTTGAGATCGCCACGGGTCACTGCCGCGGCCACGGCGGCGATCGCCCGCACCTGGCGAGTCAGATTGCCCGCCATCTCGTTCACGGACTCGGTGAGGTCGCGCCAGGTGCCGTCGACGTCCCGTACCCGGGCCTGGCCGCCCAGCTGGCCTTCCGTGCCCACCTCGCGGGCCACCCGGGTCACCTGCTCGGCGAACGACGACAGCTGGTCGACCATCGTGTTGATGGTCGTCTTGAGCTCGAGGATCTCGCCTCGCGCATCGATGTCGATCTTCTTGGTGAGGTCGCCCTTGGCGATCGCGGTCGTGACCATGGCGATGTTGCGCACCTGGCCGGTGAGGTTGGACGCCATCGAGTTCACCGACTCGGTGAGGTCCTTCCAGGTGCCCGCCACGCCCGGTACGCGGGCCTGGCCGCCGAGGATGCCGTCCGTGCCCACCTCGCGGGCCACCCGGGTCACCTCGTCGGCGAACGACGACAGCGTCGTCACCATGGTGTTGACGGTGTCGGCGAGCTGCGCGACCTCGCCGCGCGCCTCGACCGTCACCTTCTTGGTGAGGTCGCCGTTGGCGACCGCGGTCGCGACCTGGGCGATGTTGCGCACCTGGATGGTGAGGTTGTTGGCCATCAGGTTGACGTTGCCGCTCAGGTCCTTCCAGATGCCGGTGACGCCGGGAACCCGGGCCTGGCCGCCCAGCTGGCCTTCCGTACCCACCTCGCGGGCCACCCGGGTCACCTGCTCGGCGAACGACGACAGCTGGTCGACCATCGTGTTCACGGTGGTGACGAGTTCGAGGATCTCGCCCTTGGCGTCGACGGTGATCTTCTTGGACAGGTCACCGCGCGCAACCGCGGTCGTCACCTCGGCGATGTTGCGCACCTGCGAGGTCAGATTGTTCGCCATGAAGTTGACGGACTGGGTGAGGTCCTTCCACGTGCCGGAGACACCCTTCACCTCGGCCTGCCCACCGAGGATGCCCTCGGTGCCCACCTCGCGGGCCACCCGCGTCACCTGGTCCGCGAACGACGACAGCTGGTCCACCATCGTGTTGAGGGTGTTCTTCAGCTCGAGGATCTCGCCGCGCGCGTCCACGTCGATCTTCTGCGACAGATCACCGCGGGCCACGGCCGTCGCGACCTGAGCGATGTTACGGACCTGGGCGGTGAGGTTCCCCGCCATGCCGTTCACCGAGTCGGTCAGGTCGCGCCATACGCCCGCCACGCCCGGCACCTGCGCCTGGCCGCCGAGTCGCCCGTCCGTGCCCACCTCGCGGGCCACCCGGGTCACCTGCTCGGCGAAGGCGGAGAGCTGGTCGACCATCGTGTTGATGGTGTTCTTCAGCTCGAGGATCTCGCCGCGCGCATCGACCTCGATCTTCTGCGACAGATCTCCGCGCGCCACGGCCGTCGTCACCTGGGCGATCTGCCGCACCTGAGAGGTGAGGTTCCCGGCCATGAAGTTCACGGAGTCGGTCAGGTCCTTCCAGGTGCCCGAGACCCCGTCGACGCGAGCCTGGCCGCCCAGCCGGCCCTCCGTACCCACGTCACGCGCCATCCGGGTCACCTGGTCGGCGAAGGACGACAGCTGGTCCACCATCGTGTTCACGGTGTTCTTCAGCTGCAGCATCTCGCCGGAGACGTCGACGGTGACCTTCTGCGACAGATCACCGTTCGCCACCGCCGTCGTCACCTGAGCGATGTTGCGCACCTGCCCGGTGAGGTTACGGAACGCGGTGTTCACCGAGTCCGTGAGGTCCTTCCACGTCCCCGCGGCACCCGGCACCTGCGCCTGACCGCCGAGCTCACCTTCCACACCGACCTCGCGAGCCACCCGGGTCACTTCGGCGCCGAAGGACGACAGCTGATCCACCATCGTGTTCACGGTGTTCTTCAGCTCGAGCATCTCGCCGGCCACATCGACGGTGACCTTCTGCGACAGATCACCGTTCGCCACCGCCGTCGTCACCTGAGCGATGTCCCGCACCTGAGCGGTGAGGTTACGGAACGCCGTGTTCACCGAGTCCGTGAGGTCCTTCCACGTCCCCGCGGCACCCGGCACCTGCGCCTGACCGCCCAGCAGACCCTCGGCACCCACCTCGCTGGCGACCCGTGTCACCTCGTCGGCGAAGGTGCGCAGCGTCTCGGTCATGGTGTTGATCGTCTCGGCGAGCTGGGCGACTTCACCCCGTGCGCTCACCGTGACCTTCTGCGACAGATCGCCGCTGGCGACCGCGGTCGTCACCTGGGCGATCCCCCGCACCTGAGCGGTGAGGTTGCCCGCCATGAGGTTGACGGAGTCCGTGAGGTCCTTCCACACGCCCGCCACGCCCGGCACCTGCGCCTGGCCGCCCAGCTCTCCCTCGGTGCCCACCTCGCGGGCCACCCGGGTCACCTCGGAGGAGAAGGAGGACAGCTGGTCCACCATGGTGTTGACGGTGTTCTTCAGCTCCAGCATCTCGCCGGCCACATGCACCGTGACCTTCCGCGACAGATCGCCCTTGGCGACCGCCGTGGTGACGAGCGCGATGTCCCGGACCTGAGCCGTCAGCCGGTACGCCATGGTGTTGACGGAGTCGGTCAGATCCTTCCACGAACCGGACATTCCGCGCACCTTGGCCTGCCCGCCGAGCTTGCCCTCGGTGCCCACCTCACTGGCCACCCGGGTCACCTCGTCGGTGAATGCCGACAACTGGTCGACCAGCCCGTTGACCGTACGGCCGACCTTCAGGAATTCGCCGCGCAGGGGATGCGCCGTGCCGTTCGCGCCGAGCGCCCGCAGATCCATCCGCTGCTCGAGGTCGCCCTCGGCCACCGCCGACAGCACCCGGCCCACCTCGGACACGGGCCTGGCCAGGTCGTCGACCAGTGCGTTCGACGCATCGATCGCCGCGGCCCAGGAGCCCTCACAGGCCCCGGTCTCGAGTCGCTCTGTGAGCTTTCCCTCACGGCCGACGACCCGCCGCACCCGGGCCAGCTCGCCGGTCAGATGCAGATTGCGGTCCGCCACCTCGTTGAACACGGCGGCGATCTCGGACATCACGCCTTCACCCGAGACGGTGAGCCGCTTGCGGGCGTTCCCGTCCCGCATGGCCACCAGAGCGGTGAGAAGCCGGTTCAGCGCCGCCGTATCCACTTCGGTCGTCCCGTTCTTACGGGAACGCCCGCCTTTCGCGCGCGTGCTTGCGCCGCGCGCCGCTGCGCCAGACTCCACCGTGTCCCTCCCGCAGGGTCGACCGTTCTCGTCAGGCCTTCGCTCGAAGACTTCCCAGTGTTTCACCTTGGCCGAACCAGGCCATAACAGTTCGGCAGCATCGCACAAGCCCTAGGGCACTCTCCCGGCGGAAACACTCGCGACCGGCATCCGCACCGACGGCGAAGGTAAGTAACCTGGCATCCGGCTGTCCATCCGCCTCCCCGACGGGAGGCGGTGGCGCAAGGGCGACAAGGCATCGGAGGGGCGCGGCGACGGGGGCCCGTCCGGTCGTAGGGAGCGGGGATGAAGGAGCGCGGCGATGGCCTGGTCCGGCAGGCCGGCGCGGGAAGTGATATCGGCCACGTAGCCGACGACCCCGGCGACGCCACGCACACCGAGCCCAGAGACGGACGGCCGGCCCCTGTGCCGGGCGACGAAACACCCATCGTGAGGAGAGACGTGATCACCGCGCGGGCCGTGGCCACCTTCGAGCCGATCGGACGCTCGGTCGCCGCTGCCCGCGGCTTCGTGCGCGACACGCTCCAGGGCTGGGGTTTCCCCGACATCGTCGACGACGCCGTCGTCCTCACCAGCGAGCTGGTCACGAACGCGGTGGTCCACGCGGGCACGGCCGCCGATGTGATCTGCCTGCGCACCGACCAGGGCGTACGGATCGAGGTCGGCGACCGCTACCCCGAACGTGAACTTCCGCTGCAGAACGCGAGCCGTCACCTCGCGCATCCGGACCGTGAGGGCGGCCGCGGACTGCTGCTGTGCGGCGCTCTCGCGAGCAGCTGGGGCGTCGAGTACACCGCCGCCTGCAAGCGGGTCTGGTTCCAGCTCGACCTCGCCGAACGCCTCGCCGGCACCCGCTCCGCCGGTCCGGCCCTCCCCACCGACGCCCTGCCCGTCGCCGACGCCCGGGTCCGCGTCGCCGTCGTCCAGATCGACCGGGGCGGCGCCGTCAGCTCGTGGAACGAGGACGCCCAGCACCTCTTCGGCTACCCCCCGGATCAGGTCGTCGGCAAGGCCCTCACCGACTTCGCCGCGTGGCCGCACACGCCCGGCACGGGCACCGGCATCGCCGAGGCCCTCCAGCTCTCCCGCTGGGAGGGCTCGTACGGCATCCGCGACACCGACGGCCGCGTCGTCCCCATCTACGCCTCCCACCTCCGGGTGCGCGACGCCGAAGGCGAGCCCTCCACCGTTCTCCTGCTCGTCCGCGACCATGAGCGGGCGGTGCTCCAGACCACGCTGCGCCCGTCCTCCGGCGACAGCGGCGCGGCGTCCGGTGACGGCCGCGGACCCGTCGCCGACCCGTTCGAGGTCTTCATCGGCTCCCCCGCCCCCGACGATCTCGACGGCCTTCTCCAGCGCACCGTGGAACGCGCGCGGGACATGCTCGACGGCGACGCCGCGTATCTCCTGCTCGCCACCGATGACGAGACCGAGCTGGAGGTACGGGCCTCGACCGGGCTCCCCTCGGCCCGCCAGCGCTTCGCCCGCGTCCCCGTCGAAGCCGGTACGGGCCGCTACGGCTCGGCACGGATGCCCGCCGTCCACGACGACCTCACCGTCGTACCCGGCGCCGTACCGCTCCTCGGCGGCACCGGCATGCGTTCCGTCGTCACCGTGCCGCTGAAGGTCGAGGGCCGCCTGACCGGCTCGCTCGGCGTCGCGGCCGAGGCCCCCGGCCGCTACACCAACGAGGAGGCGCTGCGCCTCCAGTTCGCCGCCGATCGCATCGCCCTCGCCGTCGAACGGGCCCGCCTCACCGAACTCGAGCGCCTGCGCCGCGGCTCGCTCTCCTTCCTCGTCGAGGCCTCGGATCTGCTCGCAGGAACCCTCGACCGCGACCAGACTCTGGCGCTGATGGCCCAGATGACGGTTCCCACCCTCGCCACCTGGTGCGCCGTCTACACCGTCGCGGACCAGTCCTCCGAGCCCGAGCTGTCCTACGTCCTCCATGAGGACGAGGACCGCATCGACGGCCTCAAGACGCTGCTCGGAAAGGTTCCGCCGCCGGACCCGGTCCCGACGCCCGGCGCCCGTGTCTGGACCGCACCCAGCGCGGCGGCGCACGCGGCGGCGCTCCGGTCCTCGCTGCGCGCCGTCGAGATGGGCGAACCTGCCCAACTGACCGCCGGACCCGGCCCGTCGCTGGCCACCGCCTCCGCGGTCGGCGGCGAGACCGTCGTCCTGCCGCTGGTGGCCCGCAACCGGGTCATCGGCCTGCTCACCCTCGGCAAGCCCTCCGAGGAGCACTTCCGCCAGGAGATCCTGGAGTTGGCCGAGGACCTCTCGCGCCGGGCGGCCCTGGCCCTCGACAACGCACGGCTGTACTCCGAGCGCACCGCCATCAGCCAGTCCCTCCAGCGGAGCCTGCTGCCGCCCGAACTCCCCGAGGTGCCGGGCGTCGAGGTCGAGGTCATCTACCGTGCGGCGGGCGAGGGGAACGAGGTCGGCGGCGACTTCTACGACGTCTTCCCGATCCGCGACGGGGCATACGGCTTCGCCATCGGCGACGTCTGCGGCACGGGTCCGGAAGCGGCTGCGGTGACCGGCCTCGCCCGGCATGCCCTGCGGCTCCTGGCTCGTGAGGGCTTCAGCGCCCCGGCCGTCCTCGAGCGGCTCAACGCGGCGATCCTCGACGAGGGCGCCCGCAGCCGCTTCCTCACGCTCCTGTACGGCGAGCTGTGGCCCCAGGATGACGGCGGCGCGCTCCTGAAGGTCGTCTGTGCCGGCCACCCGCTACCGCTGCGCCTGCGTCAGGACGGCAGTGTCGCGCCGGCCGCCGAACCGCAGCCGCTGCTCGGTGTGATGGACGACCTTGAGCTCTACGAGCAGACGGTCAGCCTCGATCCCGGCGACGTACTGCTGTGTGTCACGGACGGAGTGACCGAGCGCCGCGAGGGCAGCCGCATGCTCGGCGACGACGGCCTCGTCGACGTCCTGACGACGTGTACGGGGCTGACGGCCGGCGCGGTCGCGGCGCGCATCCTGCGGGCCGTCGAGCGCTTTGCCGCGGAGCCGGCATCGGACGACATGGCGATCCTCGCGATGCGTGTGCCGGAGCCGCAGGACGTCTGAGTGCCGCCGTGCGGCCCAACGTCCCCCGAAACCGGACCCGATAGAGGATGGCCCCCCACCGCGCACGGTGGGGGGCCATCCTCTATGGAGCCCCAATACGGAATCGAACCGTAGACCTTCTCCTTACCATGGAGACGCTCTGCCGACTGAGCTATTGGGGCGCGGCAATGGCGTAGACGATACCCGAACGGGCATGCGCCCCTGATGACCGACCGCTCCAGGACGCGCGGGACCTGAAGTAGCCCAGGGCCGGCAGACCTACGCCGGCTGCAGCAGGCCGCCGAGTCCGTTGCAGACCGAGGCGACACGGTGCAATTCGCGTCGCGTCAGGCCCGCTTCGACCGGGAGCGCCAGACACTCGTCCGCAGCCCGCTCGGTCTCGGGCAGCCATATGTCGCGCCGGAACGGCGGCATTCGGTGCACCGGAGTCTGGACGGGAATCCGGCAGCGGACGCCCCGCGCACGCAGTGTGCGGGCGAAGGCGTCCCGGTCGGGCCGCCCGTTACCGGGCACGCGCACCACGTACTGCAGGAAGGTGTGCGCGGCGCCGGGCCGGACCCGAGGAGTGATGACGTCGGTGAGCCGCTGGGAGAGGTAAGCAGCGTTGGCGCGGCGCATCGCCGTTTCCACTGACGTGGACTGCTCCCCCTCATGCGCGACAAGCAACAGGCCACGGCGCTCGGCGAGTTGGCCGAGCCGCGCCATGTCGGCACGATGGCCGAACTGGTGCACAGCCACGATCGCTGCGGTGCGGTGTGTCACGGCCGCCTGCACGGCAGCCGGATCGACACAGTAGCTGTCGGCGTCTATGTCGACGAACACCGGCATCGCGCCGGTCTGCCGTACGGCTTCCACGACCTCGCAAGTCCCGTACGACGGCACGACCACCCCGTCGCCGGCGCGCACGCCGGCGGTCGTCAGTGCTCGCTGAAGCGTCTGAGCAGGTTGTCCCGGTCCCATGAGAGGGATGCTGCCCCTGGAACGTGAACTCCACGTGGCGCGCAGCACAACGTCAGAGAGCCCTGTCGGGAACCGAAGCTCTCGACAGGGCTCTCTCAATGATTGTCCGGCGGTGTCCTACTCTCCCACAGGGTCCCCCCTGCAGTACCATCGGCGCTGAAAGGCTTAGCTTCCGGGTTCGGAATGTAACCGGGCGTTTCCCTCACGCAATAACCACCGAAACACTATGAAGATACCGACCGGCCACCCCTGGGACAGA